>JAOARE010000025.1 GCA_025210695.1 Rickettsiales bacterium | reverse complement strand
TGCAAGTGTCAGCCCGTTAATGAATTGAGAATAAACCAATCCATGTTGACGAACGCCAGCATTGATTCTTTGGATCCATAGAGCACGGAAGTCGCGCTTACGAGTGCGACGATCTCTATAAGCATATTGTAATGCTTTTTCTACTTTTCCGATGGCAATACGGAAGCAATTTTTTGATCTACCGCGGAAACCTTTTGCTAATTTTAAAACCTTTTTGTGGCGTCTTTTTGCAACAACGCCATTTTTTGCACGAGACATATCTTAATCCTTATCTAAATTTTTTACCATATGGCATGAATTGCATAACTATTTTACGATCCGCATCACATAAAATTGTGGTACCACGAAGATTACGAATTTGGTTAGGGGATCTTTTACGCATACCATGCTGCTTTCCAGCTTGGGTGCCTCGTACTTTGTTGCTAGCAGTGAAAGAGAATCTCTTTTTGGCACTACTATTTGTTTTCATTTTCGGCATTTCGTTCCTCATTATATTATTATTGGAATTTCTAAGTAGATTAGGCATGCCATTATATAAGCCATACTACTTGTAATGTTTCTAAAAATATTTTTAGAAGAACACAGTATAGAGAATTTTAAGAAAATATCAATAAAAATTATGGGGCTGTCCTGGATAACAATAAAATGTTATATAGGAATACTGAGAAAGAACAGACTAAGCAAACTAAAATAAAACAAATTAATAGAGCACTTTGTAGCTAGAACTACGGTGCGCTGTGCTTCAAGTCTTGCAGGAATAAACAAGACTACAGCAGCATTTTCCTTTCATAGACTTCATAGACTAAGAAAAATAATAACTTATGAGATTAAATTAGAGAGTGATGATTATTTTGCTGAAAAAATGGAAGTAGATGAAAGTTATTTTGGTGGTCACCGCAAAGCTAACATAAGCTATTTGCCGATAAAAAGAATCATATAAATGGAATTGAGAATTTTTGGAATCAAGCCAAGAGGTATATGAGAAAATTTAATGGTGTACCTAAAGATAATTTTGAGCTATTTTTAAAAGAGTGTGAATGGAGATTTAATAACCCGAATCCCATAACTCAGATAATCCTTATACAACAATAGGGTAAGAGATATTTAAACTAATTATCTAGGACAGCCCCTAAATATTTTTTAACAGTGAAAAAGAATGTAGACCCAGAATCAGATTCTGACTCTAGCCATATATTTCCGTGATGTTTATTTAAAATTTTCTGAGCAATATTCAATCCCATTCCTATGCCTTGATATTTCTTATTAGAAACAGCTCTTCTGAGAACTTTGAATATTTTTTCTTTAAGGTTATCTTTTATACCAATCCCATTATCTTTAATAGAAAACTCCCATATATTTACTTTATCTTTACACGCAATAACTATTTTGGGTCTAACCCCTTCTTTTCTATAAAGTAATGCATTTTTTAATAGGTGATAGAATACTTTTATAAGTTGCTCTCTATCGCCTTGTATTATAGGCAAATTTTCAATTAAAATAATTGATTCTGTTTGTTCTATAATTTCTTTAAGTTGATCTTTTACTTCACAAAGTAAATCGTTACAATTAACTTGAGAAAAAACGTTATTCATTGTATTTATTCTAGAGTAATCCAGTAGAGCAGATATTATCTTTTTTAGATTCTCAGAAGATTTAACTATATACTCAAAGTTCTTTTTTGTTTTATCATCAAATTTATTAGCGTTATCCTCAGAGATTATAGCAGCAAATCCCTCAATAGATCGTAAAGGAGCGTTTAAATCATGAGATATTATATAAGCATATTCTTGGTATTCTTTTTTTAAATCTTCAAGTTCGCGCTCTAAACGTTCTAGTTTTTGCTGAATTAACTCCATGAAACAACCTTTATTTATCTTCGTCTGAATGCGGTGGAAGGCATACAATATCCACCCAAAAGTTCTCAACATGCTGAACTACATCCATAAACTTTATAGCATTTACTGGTTTCACAATATAACAATTAGCATGCAGATCATAGCTTTCTATAATATCTTTATCTGCTTTTGAACTAGTTAGAACAATAACAGGAATTCTTTTTAAAAATTTATCAGCTTTTATTTTTTCAAGAACTTCCCTACCGTCTGTTCCAGGTAAATTTAAATCAAGAAGAATAATATCTGGGGTAATAGCGTCCACATAATTATTTTGTTTAAATAAATAATCTAGGGCTTCATCACCATCTTCCACTACATGAAGATTATTACGAAATTTGGCTTCATCAAATGCTTCTTTAGTTAATTCAATGTCTCCTTCATTATCTTCAACAAGAAGTATTTCAGCTAGTTTTATATTATTTGTCATAATCTTTCTCTACATTAGTTAGCTTTTAAAATTGTAAAATAGAATGTGGAACCTATATTTTTTTTGGATTCAACCCAAATTTTTCCACCATGTCCTTGGACCACTTTCTTACAAATAGAAAGTCCTATACCTGTTCCTGGATATTGACCTTTTCTGTTTAGTCTTTGAAAAACATTAAATATCTTAGTTAAATGATGTTTTTCAATACCAATACCATTATCTTTAACAGCAAATTGCCAATATTCACCAGAATCTTTTATACTAACATGAACATGGGGGGTAGAGTCCAACTCTTGATACTTTATTCCATTGTTTATAAGATTCTGAAATAATTGGAAAAACTGAGTTTTGTTACCGTATAACATTGGCAGTTCATCATAGGTAATTCTTCCACCCCTTTCTTTAAGACTAAGATGAAGATTATTCTTAATAACATCTATTAGCTCTTGCGGATGTACTTCTTCCATTGGATGAGTATCATTATCAATACTCGAATAAGTAAGAATATCTTGAATTAAGTCTTGCGCCTGTTCTGCACCATTGGTAATAAAACGGAAATATTTTTTTCCCTTTGTATCATTTTGAAAATGTTCTCCCATATGCATTTGTAGTTTTTCTGAGAAACTACGAATCATACGAAGTGGCTCTTGTAGGTCATGACTACATACAAATGCAAAGCGTTCTAGTTCTTCGTTAGACTCAGATAGTTTATCTATTAGTTTGTTTTTCTCCAATAAATAGTTTTGTTGAGTTATTTTAAAACCAACCGATTGAGCAATATATTTTAACATAGCAATCTCACGATTAGAGAATTGCTTCCCACGCTCTTTTGCATCACTAAAAACAATTTCTCCAAAAGGAGATCCGTTGACTATAACTTTTGTTCTAATATAAGTTAAAGATTTTATAGAAGAGTCATCGGAAGATTGAGCGACTCTCAAATTATCCGAATAAAATATATCATTATGTTCATATGTAATATTAGAGCATATATTTTCTAAAGACAAGTCTTCTCCTGATTTAGGACTTTGAGTATTTGTCCTATAAAGGACATTATGCCTGCCATTACTAACTTCAGCAATGATTCCTAAAGATAATTGAAAATATCTACATCCTTCTTCTAAGATTCTTTGTATTTTATCGGTAAAACTGATGTTTATATCAGAAATAATATTGTGCATCTGCTGGAACAATAATAATTCTGCTTCATATTCAGTAATATCAGTTGCAATACCTAATATGAAAGGATTATTCTTCCCATCTTCAAACCTAACTTTTTGAGTGTAAAGTGTGCGCTGTATCCCATCAGGGGTGATAAGAGTTTCGGTAACAGCAGAATATCCTTCATCAAAGGCTTTTTGATCATTCTTCAAGAATTCTTTTGCATCATTTTTATTATATGATTCAATAGTTGTGTATCCAATTATTTTGTTTTGTTGACTCTTAGGATACATAGATAAGAACAATGAATTAGCCTCGACAATTCTAAAATCTTGATCTTTTACAAACAGAATTGATGGACTATTATCAAAAATTAGTTTTAAAAAATGTTTAGAGTCTTCTAGTTCTTTTTCGGCTTTCTTTTGCTTTTCCATATTACGCCAACCAACTAAAAGAACCTGACGATCTTCATAGTTAATTAATGAAATATTTACATCACATGGAAATAATTCACCTGTTATTTTTTTGTGCACCCAGTCAAAACGATAAGAGCCATTCTTAAGGATTATTTCTATATTTTCTTGGACCCGTTCATTAGAATTTCTCCCATCTGGTTGAAACTCAGGAGATAATTGATCAGGAGTTAAGCCTAAGATTTGCTCTTTTGTGCCATTGAGCATTTTTGCTGCCATACGATTGCAATCAGTAATTTTTGCTTTATTAAGTTCCATGATGAGATAACCATCTGGTGAGTTTTCATACATTACACGAAATTTTTCTTCGCTGGCTGCTAACAAGCTTTCAGATAGTTTACGCTGGGTGATGTCTTCAGCAACACCTAAATATCCTATAACTTTTTTGTTTTCATTACGAATACAAGTGATTGTGAGCTGAACGGGGAATGTTGTTTTATCCTTACGAATAAATGTCCATTGCCGCCTTTCAGGTTCAATATTACGAGGTTTAATTGTGAACACCTCAAACCCTGGGGTAATGTTCTCACCTAACTCCTTACTTATTTCTTCGGCGCGTTTTGCAACTTCCTCTTTATCATGCCAAAGAGCAGGAGTTTGTTTTCCAACAACTTCCTCTGCTGTATATCCAAGTAATTCTTCAGATGCTGAATTAAACTGAGTTACTATACCCTGACAATCTGTGGAAATGATTAGGTGATTAGAGGCGTCTAAAATTGCTCGATTAAGTTCATTGGATTTACTTAAATTTTCAATTAAATAATTTCTTTCTATGGCATCAACAATGGTTATAATAACTTGAGTGGAACCATTTGCCGTAGTTATCTTACTTAAACCAATTTCTAACAAAGTTTTTTCACCACTTTTCTTAACTCCGCTCACAAATCTTCCAGAAGCCATCATTGTCTTACAGCCATGATATACATATGAAGCAATGTTTTTTTTATGCTGGGTATGATATTCTTTAGGTATAAGCAAATCTATTGATTTACCAATTAATTCATCTTCTAAATAATCAAAGATTTTTTGTGCAGGTTCATTTGAAGATTTAATAATGCCGTTTTTATCAACGATAATTATTCCATGAGTTATTCCTTCAATGATATTTTCTAGCCTCAAATTTCTATCTTCTAAACTATTTATATAAATATAATATCTTCTTAAACCATAAAGAAACACTGCAAAAGTAATAATAAGAATTATCTTTAGAAGGAAGCTCAAGGAATTTAGATTATCTAGAGTTTTTTGACTTTGATATAAAGATTTATTTTCTTCATACAACATTTTACTAATTTCTTTAATTATACTTTCCATAGGAGCTATGGTTAAATCTGAATGGACATATGATTCTTCAATTTCTTCCTGTGGAAACAAAGTGATAGACTTCTTAAGATCTATATTTACTTTATCAAGTAATGTAATTATTCTAATTACATTATCTGACTTTGCTTTTTTGAAAGCATATAGTTTTGAATAAATGTTGTTTATAGCGTTATTATAGATTTGTAAATAAATGTATTTATCTTGATGAAAAAAGGCAATTTGAACCTTTTTAGCATCTTGGGCTAAAGAAAGAATTGATTTAACTTCTAGAATATCCCTAATGGAATGTTGAACTGATTTTTGTACATGATTTTCAAAATAATGAACTATAATATTAGTTACTAAAGATAGTAGAAGAATTATTGTAGAAACTCTGAAAAAGTTATAAATCTTATTGTTTCTCATTGTTTATTCTACTTCTTTTGTTAAGTTGAGCAAATTTTTGATAATTATCTTCATGTCATATCTAATAATAGCTAAGTTCTGTATATTGCTCAATAGTTGATATTAATGGCTACATTATCTATTTATAGATAATAGGAGCAACTTTGTATTAAGTAGATTGATAAATATAATCAAAAAGTGATGCTCGTTATAATAAGACATAAAATGTTCTTTATAATAGAGGAAATACTATAGTTATGAGTCAAATATAAATTTTTTGCTAAAGAGAAAGTCATAGTTTTGTTTTAGGGTACTTTTAGAAAACATTGTAATTTTCATTCTTGAGTTTTCTTCGTTTGCTGTAATCCTATACTTAGAGAGAAAATTCTAGAAAAATTGTGCAATAATTAATATTAGAAATAATTATAGTGAAGCATCCATTATTTAATTCTAACACATTAATAAGTTTTTTAATGCAGATATAACTCTATCATGAGCCTCACCTTCAATGGCAACGAAGATGGTGTCATCTCCGGCTATAGTTCCTACAAATTCTTGATATTTAGGGTTGCTTACCAATGTTTCGTCTATAATTGCTCCAATTGCACTAGCATGTCCTGGAAGTGTATGAATCACTACTAAGTTGGGTTTTATAAAAGCTATGTTTTTTATTTTGCTTTCTTCAGATTTTGGAAGCCTGTATTTCCCGCCAATTTTCTTTATTCCCATTTTCTTTAGTCTTCGAGATATGCTTGACTGAGTAATGCTATGCCCTATTTTAGTCAATTCTGATAATAAAACTTGTTGTTCGTTAATTCCTCGTTTTATTATTTCAATAATATCATCATTCATCACAAGCTCCTTTTTGCATTGTAGCGTATATTATTCTTGAAATATGCAAATATATGCATTATATTACAGTAATATGTGATTTTATGCAAGATATCTTATGGTAAAAAAAATTATAATCTGTTTGTTATTGTTTTCAGTGGTAGCATGCAAAGAAAAAACCGAAGAGCCTATTATCAAGCTTGGAACTTCTCCTGACTATCCTCCTTTTGAATATAAAAAGGATGGTGAAGTTGTTGGTTTTGATATTGCTTTGGCTAAAGAAATAACAGAGAAACTGGGAATGAAATTAGAGATTCAAGAATTAGAGTTTAATGGTCTAATTCCAGCTCTTCAAACTGGTAAGGTAGATTTTGTAGTATCTGGATTAACTTTAACTCCTGAAAGATCTACTAATGTTGATTTTTCTAATGTTTATTATCAAGCTTCAATTGTAGGAATTGCTAAAGAAGGTGTCGATATTGAGGATTTAGATAATAAGAGAATAGGCGCTCAATTAGGTAGCATCATGGAGGGAGTTGCTAAGGAAAAGCAAAATGAATTATCTAATGTGAGTGTTGAATTTTTATCTAATAATCTTCATTTGCTTCAAGAATTAAAATTAGGGCGGATTGATGTTTTGCTTTTAGAAGAAGGTCAGGTTAAAGAAATTCTGGGCGCTAATCCCGGTCTTATTGCTCATGTATTTCCTAAGTCTGGTGATGGTTATGCAATAGCTTTTAAAAAAGGATCAGAGTTAAAAGAAAAGTTTAATCAGGCAATAGAAAGTTTAGAAAAAGAAGGGGCCATAGAAAAAATAGCAAATATTTGGTTCAATCAACAAGGCCATGCTAAATATGGTAATTTATTAAAGTCTTTGGCTTATATTCCTGTTGGAATAGGGGTCACCCTTCAATATGCTTTAATTTCAGTATTCTTCGGCTTGGTGATTGGAACTATTTTATCTTTGTTTAGAATTAGTTCAAACAAACTTCTAAAAACCTTTGCAATTTGTTATCTCTCTGTTTTTAGAGGAACGCCATTATTGCTTCAATTATCTATTATGTATTTTGCAATGCCTTCTTTGCTTGGTATTGAAATTTCAGCTTTTGCTGCAGGAATTATAGCTTTTTCTATGAATTCAGGTGCTTATGTTTCTGAAAATATTAGAGCTGGGATTGAATCAGTTGATAGAGGGCAATTTGAGGCTGCTAAGTCTTTAGGTATGCCTTATAGATTAATGATGCAACATATCATTATGCCTCAAGCAATTAGAAATATTTTGCCGTCATTAGTGAATGAAGCGATTAATATGGTGAAGGAATCTTCAATTATTTCAGTAATTGGAGTTGCAGATATTATGCGGAGAGCAAATGTTGTTTCAGCAGAACAATATAGTTATTTAGAACCTTTAACGGTGGCTGCTATTTGCTATTATATTTTAGTAACTCTTTTAAGTTTAGCTGGAAAACTATTAGAAAAAAGGTTGAAGAAACAATGATCTTAGAATTAAAGAATATAAGTAAAAAATTTGCTGATCATTTAGTGTTGGATGATATAAGTTTTAATGTTAAGCCAGGTGAAGTGGTGGCTTTGATTGGCCCATCTGGTGGTGGGAAGTCAACCATTCTTAGATCAATAAATTTTTTAGAAGAGATTGATCAAGGAGAGATTTTATTTAATGGAATTTCTTTAGTTAAAAATAATATAAATGAATATAGACCAAAAATTGGGATGGTGTTCCAGCATTTTAATTTATTTCCTCATATGTCTGTATTAGATAATATGATATTTGCACCTCAGAAAGTTTTAAAACTTTCAAAAAAGGACGCAATACAAACAGCAATGAATTTGCTAAAAAAAGTTGGTTTAAAAGATAAGGCTCATCAATTCCCTGATGCTTTGTCTGGAGGGCAAAAACAACGGGTGGCAATTGCTAGAAGTTTATGTATGAATCCAGAAATTTTGCTCCTTGATGAACCAACTTCAGCTTTAGATCCTGAAATGGTGCAAGACGTATTATCAATAATTAAGTCCTTTGTTCATACAGGGATCACCATTATTATGGCAACTCATGAAATGAATTTTGCTAAAAACTTTGCTGATAAGATTATATTTTTATCAGATGGAAAGGTGATGGAAGAAGCAGCTCCTGCTAAGTTTTTTAAATCTCCAAAAACAAAAAGAGCAAAAATATTTTTAGAGAAAATATTGCAGTAGATATTAGTGGTGATGAGTTATTTTAGAGGTGGGTTTCTTTGGAGCTAAATGAGTTTTAGTTGAGTCTATAAAAACTCCCCTTACTGCGGCAATTACAGGAAATGCTAAAGACATGGCTGTTTTCATATTTCTTTTTTTTAATGCTAGTGCAAGAGTGGCTGCATTAGTTGTAACGGCAGCTGTATATCCTGCAGCGCTATATTCAGGTACGGAAGTAACAGGTTTTAGGTTCTTTAGTCCTTGTTGAATAGATGATTCATAATAGTTGTGGTCATATCCTGCTTGCAATCCATGTGAGTTTAGGTGTTCAGTTGGCAATGTAACAACATGGCCCACAGAAATATAATCCAAAGGTTTTAAGGCTAGAGGAACAGGATCATATTTTTGTTGAATATTTAGAGTATGGTCAAATATTTTAGTGTTTTTTAAAAGGTAATCGGCCGTTTCGTGAGAAAAGCATAAAGGCGCTCCGAAGGTGAGAGTTTTAGATTCTATTGATGGGTTTTCTTCTGTGTCGATACATTTAGAAATGGTTGCTAATGCACCTCCTAAACTATGTCCAACAGATTTTTTACTACATTCTTGTCCACCTGAGGCTTCTTTCTGGGCCTTTTTTCTGTTTTCGTTAGAGCTATAGAACTCACTTAGAAAACCTCCATGTGCATAGCCTGTGAATCCATTTTTAAAATGTATAGCTTTATGAGGGACGTCCAAGTCACTGATCACTTCATCTATGTTATCTGTTCCGCGATAAGCAGTTATCAATTGTTTGTCAGCGGTTCTTATAACATGACCGGCAAGTTCTTTATTATTGTCTTTACGAAAAGATACTACTTTTTCAATGCCACCATATTTTTCAGCTTCTTTAAAAACTTCTTGAAACTCTTTAGAGTCTTGCTCGTGATATGCTAATTCAGAGAATAATGCTGCTGTTTGCACTTCTTCCAAAGAGAACTTAGTATCAATATTTGTTTCTGGCATATAAATTCTAATTTAATAACATTATCAATATAGTTTACTAATATTTAGATTAATAATTAGTTAAGAAGAAACTAAAGAGTATAATTGTGGTTACTCTAGAATTATTGTATATTAATTTAATATATTATATTAGATTAATTAAGAGCTTATAGTTTAATGTTAAAAGAAGAAGATCGTATTTTTACTAATTTACACGGGTTGAAAGGCCTCGGTATTTCTGTTGCTAAAGAAAGAGGAGATTGGAGTGAAACAGCGAAAGTCTTATCAAAAGGGCGTGAGTGGATTGTTGAACAAGTTAAAGCCTCTGGCCTTAGGGGAAGAGGCGGTGCCGGCTTTTCCACTGGAATGAAATGGTCATTTATGCCTAAAGATTCAGCTAAGCCTCATTATCTGGTTGTTAATGCTGATGAGAGTGAGCCCGGAGCTTGTAAAGATCGAGAAATTCTTCGTCATGAGCCGCATAAATTGTTAGAAGGATGTGTTATTGGTAGCTTTGCTATTGGAGCTAATGATTGTTATATTTATGTTCGAGGCGAGTTTTATCATGAAGCTAAAGCTCTACAAAAAGCAATTGATGAAGCCTATGCGGATGGTAAGATAGGTAAAAATGCTTGTGGTTCTGGTTATGATGTTGATGTTTATCTCCATCGTGGTGCTGGAGCTTATATCTGTGGAGAAGAAACAGCTCTACTTGAAAGCTTAGAGGGCAAAAAAGGTATGCCAAGAATAAAACCTCCATTTCCTGCTGGTGTTGGACTTTATGGTTGTCCGACGACTATTAATAATGTTGAATCTATTGCAGTGATCCCCACTATATTAAGACGTGGTGCCTCATGGTTTGCAACCCTAGGTAAACCTAATAACACAGGTACCAAAATTTTTTCAATTTCAGGTCATGTAAATAAACCATGCAATGTGGAAGAAGAGATGTCTATCCCACTTAAAGAATTGATAGAAAAACATGCTGGTGGAGTTATTGGTGGCTGGGATAATTTATTGGCAGTGATTCCAGGTGGAGCTTCTGTTCCTATGATCCCAAAAGAAATATGCGATACTGTTTTAATGGATTTTGATAGTTTAAGAGCAGTTCAATCTGGTCTTGGAACAGCTTCAGTAATTGTGATGAATAAATCGACAGATTTAATTTATGCCATTGCCAGATTAAGCAAATTCTACATGCATGAATCATGCGGTCAATGCACTCCATGTAGAGAAGGAACTGGCTGGATGTGGAGAATTATGATGCGTTTAGTTGAAGGAAATGCTGAAGTCAGTGAGATTGATCGTCTTCTTGAAATTACCAAACAAGTTGAAGGACACACTATCTGCGCTTTAGGTGATGCCGCAGCTTGGCCAATTCAAGGTCTTATCCGCCATTTCCGTCCAATGATTGAAGAAAGAATCAAAGCTGCATCTTAGTTTGCCTTTAGGTTCTTCACTTTATCTTTAATTTGTGGGAGAGCGTCTAAAGCTGCTTGCCTTCCAAGCTGATATAATTCTTCTTTTCTATGATCTTCTAATATCCCAAAGCCTGATAAATTGGGGTGAATATTTATATGGGCTAATTCTGCTTGAGTTTTAGCTAAAGTATAATATGAAAGCCATGATGCACGATATCCCAATTCTATAGAATTATAAGGCGGATCATTTGGAGGTGAGTTACTAATATTTATAGCAATAATTAATTGGGAATGAAATGATTTTGCTGTGGGTACTGGCACTGGTTCAATTACTCCTCCATCCACCAAAGTCTTTCCATATAATTTGACAGGTTCTATAACAAGAGGAATAGCTGATGATGCTCTTATTGCTGGAGCTATAGGTCCATCTTTGATAACAAATTTTTCTCCAGTTTTTATGTCAGTAGTTACTACTGCTAGGGGGACTTTTAAATCTGAGAAATATTTCGCTCTCATATTGTCAAAAATAAAGTTTTCATAAGCTTGCCCCTTTATAGGAGTGGATAAACTATAGAACATTTTAATGTAATCTATATAAGAATGGTCTAGTAAATCACTTTTTTTAGCTTTTAGTAAGATTTGTTTTGTTTGTTCAATATTTTTATTATCGGCATAAAAAGCTCCTACAGTACTTCCAGCACTACTTCCTATAATAAATTCTATGGGGATGTTATTCTCTTCTAAAACTTCAATAACTCCAATATGTGCAAAGCCTTTAGATCCACCACCGCCTAGTACTAAAGCAATCTTTGGATTTTTCATTTATTTCTTTTCTCATTAGAGGGTAGTTTGATCTTAGTAATCCTTTTATCAAAATCAATATAAATTATTTTATTACTTAGAAAGTCATATCCTAATATACCATCAGCTTCAAATTCTGGAGGAAAGTCATAAAGATATAAAAATAATTCACCAATATTGGAGTTATTTAGTTTTGGATTTTCAGGCTTTATATAGCTGCATTTACCATTTTTGGATAGATAAATATTGCAGTTATCCTTAACCTTATTATTTCCTATAGATTTAGGTTTAATAATTGAAATAGTTGCACCGGTGTCTAAAATGAATCTTTTTGCTCCCCCATCATCTATAGAAGTGTATATAGATACCCCCTCTCGATCTACTTTAAATTTTAACTCAAGCCAATCTTCTGTGTCATATTCAATAGGCATTTTTCTATCAATTATGGTTAGTTTATTTTGTGGGTAATCTATTATAATTCCTTTATTAAGAAAAAGTTCTAGTCCAATAACTCCATCTTTTGGGACGGATATGTTTTTTGTTGATAATCCCCAGTCTGTGTCTTCCACTATTCTTTGCTGCAGAAAAGATATTTTTCCTATGTTAAATTTGGGTAAAATATATCTCTTAGCAATATATTCTTTGCCCGTAATATCTGTGCTTTTTTCTTTTGCTCTGAATGCTTTGATGGTGGTTAGTTTAGATAATATGTCTTTATCTAAAACTAAAACTTGATTTCTGGCTCCTGTATCAAGTAGGAATTTAGCTTTTTGGCTTTCTACTTGAAGATTTACAAAGGGTAAATTATTAGAGATTTCCATATCAATAATTTCATAATTTGGATCACTAAGAGCTAAGCAAATTTGACTGATAATTATGGTGATAAATACGAATAGATATTTCATATTTCCCTATTCTTATTTATAAGATAGTTCACCTCAGCTCCATAAATGAAAATTATATGAATTATATAGAAAAATAATAAAGTAAGTACAAATCCTGCAAGCCCACCATAAACAATATTTATTTGGGAAAAGACATAAATATATTTAGACATTAAAGAGCCTCCGAATGTCCATAATAAAGTGACTAATACTGAGCCTGGGATTATTGATCTTAAGTGTAGTTTAACATTAGGAATAACTTTATATAAAAACATAACACCTGTAAAAATTGTTAGAATTAGAGTAATATATCGGGTGTTGTTCCAAATAGGGGTAAATAAATTTCCACTTAACTCTTTGGTTATTTCAAATATTGGCTGAAGATATTCAATACTGCTAATTTTTTGATAAATAATAGGAATAAATACTAAAATAACCATTGCTACTACTAGAATTACTGTGATTATAAGGAATTGAGCTATGCTCAGTAATCTACGCAAGATATAGGCAGGAGGAGTTTTAACATGATAAATTTTATTAAGAATGGTTCTAAGTCCTTCCACTGTTGATGAGGAGCTCCAGATAACACCTAAAATAGATAAGGTTAGTAAGCTTCCTGGGGGGCCTGAAACTATTTCCTCTATTCTTGAATTAAGAGTGCTGCGTAAATAATCTGGCATATTGCTAAGTAGCAGAGAAATCATTTCTTTACCATATTCAGAACTGCCTATAAATGAGGTGAAAGCCATAATAAAAATAAGAAAAGGAAAGAAAGAAATCAAGGTTACGAAGGCCATATATCCTGCATGTTCCACCCCATCATGATTAATTAAATTCTCAATAGCGTTTTTATTTAATTGAATAAAATTGCATATTATTTTAAATAGTCTTTTCATAAATTATTAAGCTAATTGTTTTAACTATATAGATATAGTTAGGTTAGCTTCTTGAGTAAAAATAGTCAAATAATTATAAAGCTTTCTACGGGGATTGCTTAATTATTAAACTATAACTTGCTAAGGATGTTCTTTTGTGTTACTGTTATACTGTAGTATCACAAAAGGGTGTGATTATGGACAGTAGCGAAGATCAGCTTTATCAAGCCATTTTAGGACTTAAGAATGTTGAGGAATGCAGAATGTTTTTTAAAGATCTTTGTACTCCTAAAGAGATAAAAGATATGAAAGATCGATTAATGGTGGCAAAGTTGTTATCAAAAAAAGATCTTTCTTATAGGGAGATACATGATAAAACAGGAGTGAGCTTGACAACAATAACCAGAGTTGCAAGGTTTTTAACCCAGGAGTCTTATCAAGGTTATAACTTAGTATTGAGTAGAAAAAATGAGAAAAATAATAGTATTAATAATAGGAATAACTTTAAGCTTTCTTGCATATAGTGATGTAAGTCAATATCCAACATATGAACAAGAAGAGGACAAACCTCTTTTGAGAGTGGATATTATTCAAACGATTGCTCATCCTGCATTAGATAATACTTATAGAGGCATAATTGACCAATTAACAGAAGAAGGTTTTGTTGCTAAAAAGAACACAGAAATAAGATTTGCCAATGCTCAAGGTGATGTAGGTTTAAGCAATCAAATAGCTAAAAAATTCGCTTCAGGAGAACCAGATGCTCTCGTGGCCATTCCAACTCAAGCTGCTCAAAGCGCCGTCAACGCCACTCGTAACACTAAAATTCCTGTAGTTTTTAGCTCAGTTACAGATCCTGTGAATGCTGGTTTAGTGAAAGATTTATCTGAAACCAATACTAATGTTACAGGTGTTTCAAATTTTATTAATCTTGATGAACAATTGGCATTATTTAAACAAATATTACCTGACCTAAAAAAACTTGGATTTATTTATAACCCTGGAGAAGTTAACTCAGTAATAATTCTTAAATCATTAGAAGAAATTGCCAATAAATATGATATAGAAATTGTCACCTCAGTAGCTGCTAAAACAACTGAAGTTGCTGGGGCTACTAATAAATTAATTGGTAAAGTTGACGCTATTTTTATTAGCAATGATAATACTGCTCTTTCTGCTTTTAGAGTGATCTCGAAAATAGCTCTAACTGCAAAAACACCAGTTTTTGTTAGTGATACTGACATGGTAAAGAGAGGTGCTTTAGCTAGTTTAGGGCCAAATCAATATGAAATTGGTAGACAAACAGGTAAAATACTTGCACAAATATTACGTGGAAAAGATGTTAAAGATTTACCAGTTGAGTTTCCTAAACAAATAGAATTGGTTATCAATCAAGATATTGCTCAAGAATTAGGCATTACTTTTTCTAAAGAAATCTTAGATAGGGCTAGTAAGTAATGAATTTTTTGCAAGTAATAGGTAGCCTAGAGTTAGGCTTGATTTATAGTTTAGTTGCTATTGCAGTATTTCTAACTTTCAGAATAATAAACTTTGCTGATCTCACAGTTGATGGATCATTTCCACTAGGTGCGGCAGTTATGGCCATTTCTTTAAGTAGTGATTTGAATATTGTCTGCTCAATGATTTCATCATTTTTTGCTGGGATGGCAGCTGGTGCAGTGACTGGATATTTAAATATTCGATATAAGATTATGGAAATTCTAGCCGGTATATTAACCATGACGGCTCTTTATTCAATTAATCTACGTATCATGGGAGCGCCTAATATTTCTCTAATGAATTTTGACTTATCTGACGAACATAGATTCACAATTATTATAAGCACTATACTGATTGTTTCGATTTTGATCACGCTGTTATTAAAAACCCAAATAGGGTTGGCTTTGCGTTCAATAGGACAAAACCCACAACTGGCAGCCAGCTGTGGAGTTAATACAGGTAGGATGACTATTCTAGCTTTAAGTGTTAGTAATGGTTTAGTTGCCCTAAGCGGAGCATTATTTGTAATAGCTCAAGGATTTGCAGATATCTCAATGGGTATGGGAACCATTATTATTGGTTTAGCCTCTGTTATTATAGGAGAGAAACTTACTTCCAGCAAATCTACTAGTGTTTTAGTCATATCAGTTATGTTGGGTGCCATTTTATATAGACTGCTTATTACTTTAGCGTTGAATCTGGAGTTCTTAAATTTAGAACCTTCTGATCTAAATCTTCTTTCCACCATGTTAGTTATTGGGGTAATGGTTACGCCAATATATTATAAAAAATGGAGGGATAAATGATATATTTAAACAATGCCTCTCTTACTTTTTCTAAGAATACTCCCTTAGAGAAACAGTTTTTTAAAGATTTGAGCCTGAAGATTTATAAAGGAGAATTTATTAGTATCATTGGTAATAATGGTGCAGGAAAGTCTACTTTGCTTAGAGTGTTAGCTGGATCTATCAAGTTAGATTCTGGGAAAATTTTAATTGATAATAATGATATCACTAATAAATCTGTAGAGCAGCGCTCTGAGCTTATTGCCAGAGTTTTTCAAGATCCTAAAATTGGAACTTGTGCCAATTTGACCATTGCTGAAAATATGAGTTTGGCTTATCAGCGTGGTAAATCAAGGGGATTAAGATTGGCTTTAAATAATGATAATTCTAAAATGTTTAAGGAGAGACTTGCAGAATTAGGAATGGGATTAGAAGATAGATTAAATGACCAAGTGCTTAGTTTATCTGGAGGACAAAGACAGGCACTCAGTTTATTAATGGCCACTTTGTCTTCTGCTAAATTACTATTGCTTGATGAACATACTGCAGCATTAGATCCTAAAATAGCTGAAGTTATAATGAATTTAACTAATAAGCTATATAGTCAATATAACCTAACCATTCTTATGATTACCCATAATATTAAACATGCTTTTGCTTATGGCAATAGAACCATTATGTTGCAAGATGGCGCTATTATTAAAGATCTAAACGGCAAAGAAAGAGATAAGGTAGATCCGGCATCTTTATTGGCCGCCTATTAGATCTTTCAAAGAATTTCTTAAAAATTCATGTTTAAATTTAAATCCTGATTTAAGTAATGCAGCTGGTATAGCATCTTGCCCTTTTAAGATAATTTCTCTGCCCATTTGCCCTAAGAACAGTTTTATAAAGAGTGAAGGTATTTTGAATAAATATGGTCTATTGATTGATTTGCATAACTCTGCAGTAAATTCATTCTGGGTTTTTCTATCAGGAGAGACTATGTTTACAGGCCCAAAAACTTTCTCATTTATAATAAATTTCATTGCAGAAACTAAATCTGTTATTGAAACCCAAGCGAATGGCTGATTGCCCTCGCCTAATTTTGCTCCTAAGCATAATTTAGCAGGAAGGAGTAACTTTTCTAGGGCTCCTCCGTTGTTTCCTAAAACTACAGCAAATCTAGCTAATGAATATTTTATGTTTAGATCTTCTAATTTTTTTACTTCTTCTTCCCAAAGATGAGCCACTTTATATAAAAAGTAGTTATGATTTATAATTTTTGTTCCTTCATTATTATCATTTTTAGGTTTTTGTTCATAAAGTCCATAGATGCTCAAAGCACTTGCATTTATGAAATGAATATTCTTGTTGCTAGAACACCATTTTATTAGTTCTCTAGTTGCGTTAATTCTACTATCTAAGATTAAAGATTTTATTCTTTCAGACCAGAATACATGATTTATAGTTTCTCCAGCTAAATTTATAATTACGTCAAAATTCTTAGGATCAAGTGTATTTAGTTCACTCCAGGTTAGAGTATGAATATTCTTATTTTCTTTTTGAGGATAGATTTTGTTTGTTTTGTGTTTATCTCTTCCTAAAGCATAAATTTGGTGATGATTTTTAAGTTGTTGGATTATATTGTATCCTATAAATCCAGTTGCCCCTGAAATCAATATTTTCATAATCTTTGTCCTATATTAAGAATATATATATTGTAGTTTAGAAAAAGAGCAAAGCTAACCCATAAAAAATATGGGATAAACGAAAGAGAAATAAAACTCTTTTTCCAAGAGCAGCATATAAAAACTACAATACAAATCCACAGTAATATTAGGGTGACTAATGCAAAGAAAATGTTATGGATATAAAAAAATAAAGGAGACCATAGTAAATTAAGAATCATTTGTACTGAAAAAATTATTAGTAGTGTTTTTTGTCTTATTTTATAAATTCTGGCAAGTGTTACTCCCATTAAAAGATATAGAAAAGTCCAAGCTATAGGAAAAACATAACTTGGAGGAGTTATAGAAGGTTTGTTTAAACTATTATACCATTGAGAGCTATCAGCTGTTGAAATAAAACCAGAAATCATTCCTAAACTTAAACAAATGAGTGCAAAGAATACTTCTAGTTTATATTTTCTCATTACCAAAGACATTTAATAATATGATCTGTAAGTACAATGTTATCAGTATACATAATTGGAATCAATACTTACGAGTGAGATGTTTTTAGTTGCTTCATAAGTTTTAATTAGTATTATAAATGGTTTACACAATTTAATTAAAAAGCTCTATGAAGAAACAAACAGGATCAATAATGTTGGTTGCAGGGACATGTATTGGCACCGGCATGATTGCCTTACCGATGACTCTAGCAAAAATAGGTGTAGTGCCGAGCATATTATTTATGCTATTTACCTGGATGTTGATGTATTTTACTTCACTAATAACAGTGGAGCTTAATATACAAGCTGGCAAAGGATTGGCTCTTGGTGCTTTAGGGCATAGATTTTCTGGAAAAATAGCTGAAGCAATCGGTGCAAGTAGCTTTAAGATTTTATCTTATGCTTTAGTTTCTGTATATATATATGCTGGGTCCTCTGTAATTCAAACATTGTTGGAGTCAAACAACTCACAAGAATATTCATTTAATGTTATTACAAGTTTATATGCTTTTATAGCTTGTCTTTTGTTTCTCTTGCCAATTAAGTTAATTGATTACGTTAATCGATTTGTATTTGTGGGATTAATGGTAGTAATCTCTATTTTAATTATAGGATTAGTGGCGACCATTAATTGGTCTAATTTGCCATTATTTACAGAAGGATATGGAGAAATTTCCGCATGGCAGATATTAATTCCTGTGGTGTTTACTTCATTTGGATTCCAAGGGTCGTGCCATAGTTTTGCTAATTACTGTAATTTAAATCCAAAAACTTTAAAGCGTGCTTTGTTATGGGGAAGTTTTATTCCAATGGTGGTTTATATAATATGGAATAGCAGCTCTTTAGCTGTGGTTTATAACGACAATCCACAGTTTTATAACCAAATAGTTAAGGGAGAAGTGGAAGTTGGAGATTTAATAAAAGAGTTAAGTGATATAGCTCAGTGGCAGTCCATGCAGTTACTGGTGTGGTGGGTGACAATCTTTGCAGTTATAACTTCTTTGTTAGGAGTTGGGATTGGTCTTTGTGATTCAGTTAAGGCTATGCTTCCTATGAAAGAAGAAGGTTTTAAGCGCAACCTTCTGGCTTCTATCGTTGTTATACTTCCAGCTTATTTAGTAGCAATATTAGTGCCCAATGCTTTTATTAATGTGCTAGGATTTGCTGGGATGATTTTAGCAATTATAGCTATAATATTGCCGATCTACTTATTTTATAAGGCAAAGATCACTAAGCTTAATTATTATATTTTAAAATCTAATTGGTTAATAATTGCTACATTTATTATTGGCATAGTAATTATTTTAAGTGAAATTTCCAATATTATAATCAAATAAGTTAAAGAAAAAGGACAAGAATTATGCATAAACAGTTAGGCGCTATAATGTTGGTGGCGGGTACATGCATAGGCAGTGGAATGATTGCCTTACCAATGACATTGGCGAAGCTAGGGATTGTTCCAGGTATTGTATTGATGGCAGCGTTGTGGAGTGTCATATATTATACTTGTCTAGTCAATTTAGAGCTTAATCTCCAAGCAGGAAAAGGAATGGCCCTTGGAGCATTGGGGCAAAAGTTTTCAGGCAAAATAGCAGGACTAATTGGTACAGGAAGCTATATGATTCTGTCATTTGCATTGCTTTCGGGATATTTATATGGAGTGTCCTCTGTTACCCAAAAGATGTTATCATTTAATAACTCTTCGGTATTAGAGTTTAATAATATAGTTTCTATATATGCTTTTGCATTGATCATTATCTTTTTATTACCAATAAAATATATAGATTATGTGAATAGATTATTGTTTACAGGATTAATAGCTGTGATAGCAGTTTTGGTCGTTAGTTTGCTATCAATGATTAATTGGGATAATTTGCCATTATTTTCTAGTCAATATCAAGAAATTTCAATATGGAGAATTATAATTCCTATAGCTTTCACTTGTTTTGGGTTTCAGGTTATATTTCACACATTAACTAATTATTGTAATAAAGATCCCATTATGCTCAAGAGAACTTTCTTTTGGGGTAGTTTGATTCCAGCAATAGTATATGTTATATGGACCGTTAGTATATTGGGTGCTATATATCAGAATCATTCAAATTTCTATTTACAGATGATATATGGTCATGTTGATATTGGCGATTTGATTGCTGCATTGAGCTATATTGCCAAAGATCCATTTATACAAATTTTAGTATGGTGGTTATCTGTTTTAGCAATTATAACTTCAGTGTTGGGAGTTGGACTTGCTTTATTTGAAACCATTAGAGATCTTCTCGTAAAGTCAGTAAACAAAACGAATAAATTATATGCTGCTATTATAGCTATTATGCCAGTATATTTAGTGACTATATTAATTCCAGATGCTTTTCTTGCTGCTTTAGGATTTGCAGGGATGATTTTAGTTGTTATAGCAATTTTATTGCCAATATATCTATTATATAAAATCCAAGACAAGAAATTTAATTATTCTGAGCTCACATACAAGAGTCTTGTAGGCTTATCAGCTCTTGCTGGATTTGGTATTATGAGTTGTCAGATTATAAACATGATCGTTTAAAAAGCTTAGAAAAAAGGCCCCTTAAATAATTTAAGGAGCCTTTCAAATTTAACAAAATTTAATTAGTTTTATTTGCTAGTGGGAGCAGAAAAAATACCACCGAATTTCTTGTTAAATTCAGTCACTTGACTTGATTTGGTGTTAACACTTGCTACTCCACCTTTCCAAGCAGGATGCTCACGGAAATCTACATCGAGTAATACACTCTCCCCACTATATGTAGAGCTAGTTGTAAATTCATCACCATTGGGTATGACAATTTTTAATTCTTTATATTTAGGGTGAATATCTTTTTTCATATTATGCAGCCTTCTCTTGAGTTGATTTAGCAGCCCGTGCAAGTTTAATTTTCTTTTTTAACTGAGATGCTTTAAGAGATAGCAATTTATCAGGTTGTGACATAAGAAAACTATCTAATCCACCGTGCATATCTACAGATTTTAAAGCTCTAGCTGAAATTCTTATTCTAACCGAACCTAAAACATCGCTCATTAAAGTAACTCTATGTAGGTTAGGTAAATAGCGCCTGCGGCTTTTACGATTAGAATGAGATACATTATTGCCAGTTAATACCGTCTTTCCGGTAAGTTCGCATTTGCGAGACATAATTTCTGTCCTTATTTTTAATAATTAGAGAATACAAGTAAATAACGCAAATAATGCTCCAAGTCAAACAATTTTTGTGATATACATAAATAAAGTTGTAATATAAGGTTCATTCGAGTCTAAAAAATGATCAAAAAAGTTGAATATTTTATTGCTTGGCGTTATTTAAAATCAAAAAAGCAAGAAAGGTTTATATCTGTGGTAGCATTATTCTCTCTTGTTGGAACAGCTTTAGGAGTTGCCGCCTTAATTGCAGTTATGTCAGTGATGTCCGGTGTTAGAACAGAATGGACTAATAAGCTGATAGGTGCAGTTGGAGATATAAATATTTACCCTAAGCTGTCATCTGAAATAAATGCTTATCAAGCTGTTGTAAAAAATGTCACTCAAAATCCACATGTTATTCATGCCATTCCAGTTATTGAAAAACAAGTGTTAGTTTCAGCCAATAATAATAATTCAGGGGTTCAAATACGTGGAATTGAAGAAAAGGATTTACAAAAAAAATCCTTAGTTGCTGATAATATAATAATTGGTTCTTTAAATGATATGCCAGATGATGGTATTGTAATTGGGTCAACTTTGGCTAATACTTTAAAAGTGAATCTTGGTGACTCTGTTAAGATAATTTCGCCTCAAACTAATGATGTTTTTATTTCTAACATTCCTAGGTTCAAAACTTGTAAAGTTTCAGCTATATTTTATTCTGGTATGCATGATTTTGATTCATCAGTGGTTTTTATAGGAATGGAATTAGCGCAAATTTACTTTAAGATGCCTAATCAAGTAAATTTAATCGAAATAACTATGCTGAATGCAGAAGACTCTGATCTTTTATCAAAAGTATTAGATAAAAAGTTGAAGTATCAATATATTTTGATTGATTGGAAACAGAGAAATTCTGCAATTATTGGTGCTTTGCAAACAGAAAAAGTGGCCATGTTTATGATTTTAACTTTGATTATGGTAGTTGCTGCCTTTAATATTATATCTAGTTTAATTATGTTGGTTAAAGATAAAACTTCAGATATTGCAATATTACGTACTATGGGTGCTAGTAAAAATTCAATAATGCGCATTTTCTTTATTTGTGGTGCTTCAATTGGAGTTTTAGGTACTTTTATTGGAGTTATTTTAGGTGTAAGCTTTGCTAAAAATATTGATAGTATTAGATTATTCTTACAAAAAATTACTGGTACCGCTATTTTCGATCCATTAGTGTATTTCTTGTCATATTTACCTGCAAAGGTAAATATAGGCGATGTGGTGACAATTACCGGAATGTCATTAACATTATCTTTTTTAGCTACTATTTATCCAGCTTATCGTGCAGCTAAATTAAACCCGGCAACAGCTTTGAAGTATAAATAGATGAATCCATTAGAAGTAAGAAATATTTATAAAAGTTTTTCCCAAGGAGATCATTATTTAATGGTTCTTAAAGGTGCTGGCTATACTTTGGAGCCTGGCATGGTATCTGCTTTAATAGGGCCTTCTGGCTCTGGTAAAAGCACCTTTTTAGAAATAATAGGATTGTTAGACAAACCTGATTCTGGTGATGTTCTCATTAGAGGAGTTAATATCAGTAAAGCTAATGATGAAAGATTGACTAGAATTCGTGGACGTCATATTGGTTTTGTTTATCAATTTCATCATTTGCTACCAGAATTTACAGCTCTTGAGAATGTTATGCTTCAAGATTTAATTAATGGAATGAGTAAGAAGCAAGCTCTCAAAAGAGCTATGCATATTTTAGAATTATTAAAGCTTGATACAAGGCTGAATCATCTACCATCTGAGTTATCAGGAGGTGAACAGCAGAGAGTTGCAATAGCAAGGGCATTAGTTAAATCTCCTTCTATTATTCTTGCAGATGAACCAACAGGTAATTTAGATCCATATAATGCTGAGTTGGTACTGGAAATATTTATTTCGGCAGTAAAAGAGTTAAAACTTGCTGCATTAGTGGTAACTCATAATGAACAACTAGCTCGTAGAATGGATGCAATTGTTACACTTAAGGACGGTAAAATTACTAGTTTGTAGTGTTTGTTTATTAAAAAACAATATTTCATTTGCTGGCGCATGGACGCAACCAAAAGGTGCATCGGAAGTTATTTTTCAAATTGAAAATAAAGAGTTATTTAGTTTTTATAAAAATGCTCTTGACCATGAAAAAACTGATTCCAGTATTTATGTATTTCAATATTACGATTTATTTTATCAATATGGGGCAAAAGATAGCCTAACGATTGGTTTTAATGCTAAGTGGTATAATTATCAAAGTTATTTGAAGGATTATTCTAGTTTAGATAAAAGCATATTATTAAAAAACAATGATTCACGTGCTCAGTATCAAATAGAACAGCAATATTATATAGATTCTCATTATAAATTATATGAACAGAGTTTAGCAGAATATAAATTTTTTGCTCAAACAGAGTTATGGTCTAATGAAAAATCAGTTATATCAACTAGGCCTAGTATAGGCGGATTTGCTTCAGATAATATAAATATGATAGGAGCAACCTTTTTATATGGACAGAACTTTAAAATAGGATCAGTGCCAAGTTATATTAATATTGAAGTAGGGGTGGATAATATTTTTAATAGTTCTCTTGTTGATTCAAGCAGTGTTGATTCAATGAAGATAACCATAGATTATACATTAGGACTGCATGTTTCAAAAAAGCAAATGCTTCTTATTCAGTCATTAAATAGTACGGACCCACTGCAAGCATTAAAAAGTTCTGGTGATTTATCAGATAATCGAGAATTTGCTAATATTGGAAAAATTTCTTGGGTTTATAAATATAATGAGCATGCATCCTGGCAAACCGGCTACTCCACTAATCTTACCAATAGAGATCAATACATTGTAAATTCGGTAATTACAGGATTATGGTTAAGGTTTTGATATGAAAATACATGAGTCTAGTTATCATTTAGAAGAGAGATTTCCTCAATATTCTATTAGATTATGGTTGCAAGGTATAAATAAGACAAGGCTCTATGGCAGCTGTTTACTACTGATATTGGCTATTATTCTTTATCCAGAGCGGACTTGTTTTTATGTGTTTGTAATTTTAAATATTTTATATTTTATAGTTCAATTATTTAGATTGCTTTTATTGATTATGGGTAGGTCTTCTAATCATAGAGAGACTTTAAAAGATCCAGATGAATTGCCAATATACACTATACTTATACCTATATATAAAGAAGATAAGGTATTAAAAAAATTGGTAAAATCTATTGAGAAAATAGATTATCCCAAAGCCCTCTTGGATGCAAAACTATTGGTAGAAGAAGATGATGATAAAACTCTTGAGGCTCTTAAAAAAATTACTTTACCAGAATTCCTTGAAGTTACTATAGTGCCAGTTTCCTATCCAAGAACGAAGCCTAAGGCTTGTAATTATGGTTTAAATTTAGCAAAAGGAAAATATGTAGTGGTTTATGATGCAGAGGATCGACCACATCCTCAGCAGTTAAAAAAGGCTATTGCTAAATTTAATATAAGTCCGCCTGAAGTGATCTGTATTCAAGCTAGATTAAATTTTTATAATAAAAAAGAAAATAGTTTAACTAAACTTTTTGCCTTAGAGTATAGTTTGTTATTTGATTATATATTGGTAGGTTTAAAAAGGCTTAATATGCCAATTCCTTTAGGAGGAACCAGTAATCATTTTATTAAAGAAAAACTAGAAGAAATTGGTGGTTGGGATGCGTTTAATGTTACTGAAGATGCAGATGTTGGAATTAGATTTACCATGAAGGTTATCGCACAAGCTTAATTGCCAATACTACCTTGGAGGAGTCTCCTATTAGTTTAAGAGCCTGGCTTGTTCAAAGATCAAGATGGATAAGGGGACATTTATTAACAAGCTTACTTCATCTTAAGAATTGTAATAAGCTAAAAACGAAAGAAATGATAGGTTTGTATCTATGTTTATACATGCCAAATCTAATTTATTTTTTGTTGCCAATTTATTTTTTGATGCGTTGTTTTATAACTGAGTCAAATGAGGTAGATCTATTATGGCAATTTAATTTATTATTAGGGATTATCTTGCCAATGAGTTATGCTATATTTATTATAATAACAAAAAAATGGCGCGGTCTATTTTTATCAGTAGTTTTAGCAGTGTTTTATTATTGGCTTTTGCCAATTGCAGGTATTAGAGCATTTTGGCAGATTTTTAGAGATCCATTTTATTGGGATAAAACAGAGCATGGTGTAAGTATTAATTATGAAGAATAAATTTTCTCTAACTACAATTATTGTTACTTTTTTTGGCGTAGGATTTTCTCCAATAGCTCCTGGAACTTTAGGATCAATAGTAGCTTTTCCTTTATATTTTCTTTTAGCTTTAGGGTTGATTTACATAAAAGGAGGTGTTTCTAGTTTAGCCTCTCCTGATCTAACTAATAGTTTGTTAGTATTTTTTACAGGTTTGTTTTTTGTTGGTGCTTGGGCTATAGATCATTATAGTGCTCGAACAAAGAAGCATGACCCTAAAGAAGTAGTAATAGATGAAGTGGTGGGACAATCTCTTACTATATGTATTATAATTTTCTTCTTACCATATATTGGAGTTGATTCTTTAAAAAAGTTTATAGATATAGGGATTAGTGAAATTAATTTAGTTTGGATAAATTTATTTTCAGCTTTTGTTCTATTTAGATTATTCGATATATTTAAACCCTGGCCTATAAATTATATCGATAAGAATTTTAAAGGTGGTTTTGGAGTCATGCTTGATGATGTTGCTGCAGCAATTTTTGCAAGTGTATTTCACTATTTTATCTTTTATTCGGTAGTTGATAGATTATAAAGCTTCTTCAGTAGCGCTTTCTGTGGTTTTTCCTATAAGATTTACATGATCTTTAATGCTACCTAAAAATAGATCTTTTTCTAAAATTATCTTTGAGGTGCAACAATAACATGCACAGGATGCTGTTATGGCTATTCCTATTAGGATTAATGTTGAATAAATTGGATTTTCTGGAAGTTCTGAGCTGTCATATGTGGTAGAGTTGATTGTTGTATTGCTGGGGAGAGAGCGATGGGTGAAGCTTCTTAAATTCATAATTTTATCCTCATTTAATGTGATAGAAAGAATTTATATTTAAAGCATAAAGTAAGTTTATTAATTTTAGATTAATGATGCTGGATTAATATTCTACTTTAGTTATAGCATAATCATGCTAATATGAAGAAGATATATAGTAAGGTGTAATTTTCTATGTCAGGTAATAGTTTTAAGCTCTCATCTAATTTTACTATTTCTCCAGCACAAGAAGCAGCCAAGAACTCTTTGGTCAGTGGGGTAAAAAACTCCCAACAGAATCAAGTATTACTTGGTGTTACCGGTTCTGGAAAAACTTTTACTATGGCAAATATTATCCACGATTTACAATGCCCTGCATTGATAATGGCGCATAATAAAACTTTGGCCGCGCAGCTTTATGAAGAAATGAAGGGTTTTTTTCCTGATAATGCAGTAGAATATTTTGTTTCTTACTATGACTATTATCAGCCAGAAGCATATATCCCAAGGACTGACACTTATATTGAAAAAGATGCGTCTATTAATGAGCAAATCGATCAGTTTCGCCACTCAGCTACTAGAGCTTTATTTGAAAGAAATGATGTTATTATTATTTCTTCTGTGTCGTGTATTTATGGTCTTGGTTCTCCTGAGAGCTACTCTGAATCTAGGTACCAAATCAATCTTGGAGATAAAATTGCCCCAACTACTTTAGCAAAAGAGTTAATAGCACTACTTTATGAACGCAATGATTATGAGTTTTCTCGAGGAAAATTTAGAATAAAGGGAGATGTGGTGGATATTTTTCCATCGCATTATTCTGATAAAGCTTGGAGAATTTCATTTTTTGGTAATAATATTGAATCAATTGTAGAAATTGATGCTTTAACAAGCCAGAAGAAAGAAAAATTAGATAAAATAACAGTTTTTCCAAATAGTCATTTTATTTCTTCAAAAGAAATAATATCTGGAGCTATAACCCAGATAATGGATGATTTAGACCATCGCTTAGAATATTTAAAAAGCCAAGATTTAGGATTGGAAGCACATCGACTAAAACAAAGAACCTTATATGATATAGAAATGATGCAAGCTTCTGGAACATGTAAGGGAATTGAAAATTACTCTCGCTATATAACAGGAAGAAAAGCTGGAGCTCCTCCCCCAACCTTATTTGAATATTTTCCTAAAGAGTCAGTGTTATTTATTGACGAAAGTCATGTTTCAGTTCCACAAATTGGAGCTATGTACAATGGAGATAGAGCACGAAAAACTTCTCTTGTCGAACATGGATTTCGACTTCCTTCAGCATGTGATAATCGTCCGCTTAAATTCGAAGAATGGGATAATATGCGCCCCAAGACTATCTTCGTTTCAGCAACTCCAGGTAAATTTGAATTGGGGTTAACTGATAATAAACGAGTTGAATTATTAACCCGTCCAACAGGGTTAGTCGATCCTATTTGCTCTATAAGACCAGTTGTCAATCAAGTTGAAGATTTATTATTTGAAATAAAGGCTTTAGTAAAAAAAGATCTACGTGTTTTGGCTATCACTTTAACCAAGAAAATGGCAGAGCATCTACAGCAATATTTAATAGAACATAATATTAAAGCGGCTTATCTTCATTCTGATATTAAAACTTTAGAGAGGATAGATATTATTCAGCAATTACGCAAAGGAGAGATTGATGTATTAGTAGGTATAAACTTACTTAGAGAAGGATTAGATATTCCAGAATGTGGTTTAGTGGCAATTCTAGATGCAGATAAAGAAGGATTTTTACGCTCTGAAACTTCATTGATTCAAACCATAGGCAGAGCTGCTAGAAACGTTGAAGGAAAAGTGATTCTCTATGCTGATAAGATAACAAATTCTATTCAGAAAGCTTTGGATGAGAATGAGAGAAGAAGAAATATCCAAATACAATATAATCTAGATAATAATATTATTCCGGAAACTATTACCAAATCTATAAAAGAAGATTTCTATAGCTTCAACATTGAAAAAATTATTGAGCCAGTAAGTAAAAAAGCGTCTCCTGAAAAGATATCTAAAACAATTAATGAATTATCTTATAAGATGTTTAAAGCAGCAGGAGACTTAGATTTTGAATATGCTGCAAAGTTAAGAGATGAAATTAAAGAACTAGAGAAAATTCTTCAGTTAGGATAAACATCTTTTAATTAAATAAATTCCTGATAAATCCAGGGGTTAATGCTGTTAGGGTATCAAAGGAAATTTTAGGATCTTTAAGGTTTCCTTTAACGGAGAAATTGGCTCCAAATAATGCAGAATCTTTTCCTCCAGAGAGAATACTTCCAACTAATGGTATATCAGAAACTAGTGAATTAATACCATATGCAGAAGGAATATAAATTCCTTTAATATTTATAGTGCTTTCTTTAAAATTTATATTACCAGAGAATCTTATGGTATATGATGGGCCTTTTATTCTAGCATTTTTAATTTCTAAAGAGCCATTATTAAATTCCCAATCAGCATCAAATGATTCTGCAGGTAAGGACCCCCCTTTTAATGATTGGGCCACTGCTTCTGGAGAATTTAAAGGTGACAACACACCAAGAATAATTTTGGTGAAAGCTGAAGTATTGGTAAAAGCAAAGTCATCTAACGAAAAAGTTCCATGGTAGGATAATATATTTTTTGTTTTTTTAGGGGACCCTTTGATCCAGATTTCTCCTTTTTTAGTATTTTGATAAATTCCAAAATCTTGAGCAAATATTGAAGCATTTTTGCTGTGTAATATATATTGAGTTAAGTTATCTTTTTTAGATTTAACAATAGATATTTTTTCTTTATCTGCAAAAGCTTTAAAGTCTATGTCTATAGGATTATTACCAATTTGAATAATTTTTCCTGTAATATCATGTAGGTAATTTTTATTAGGCATGCGCGCTTTATCTACAGCAAAGACAATTTTATAATCAAAAGAATTTTTGTTATTAGAAGAATTTCCACCTAAGGAGTAATCGTTTAAATTAATGTATTCTGCTGAAAGATTATAATTATAGATTTTATTTTTGTATAAGCTTTGAAAGTCAAATCTATTTGGCCCAATTCTAAAATCTTTAAGCTCTAAATTGGTTAGTTCATCATTTGTTATATTAAATGATATATCACCAGATATGTCTTTTCCATTCATAGTGCAAGATTTACTTCTAATGACTTTATTATTAAAGTCACCTGAGCATTTTATAAATAGGTCTGCTGATTTAGGTTTTGTATATCCAAGAGGAGATAAATATATATCGACATCTGAAAAATCTAACTCCACATCCCATGATTTAGGCTTTAAATGAATTATAGGTTTTATTAGTCCATTTCTAAATGATATTTTATCTTGAAAATTTAATTTTTTGTTAGCGTCTATCTCTGCGATTATATTTATTTGTCCCTCGGGATTTCTATCTGACTCATTATCTAGGTCTATTTCTATAGAGAAATTTTTATATCCATTTAATTTTAATTTAATCTCATTATCCTTATTTAATAATTGAAAGCTGCCATCTTTAAATTTAATACGTTCTTTTGTGTCTAAAGTAACATTATTAATATTAGCTTGGGCATCAATTTTAAAACTCTTAAAACTAAAATCTTCAAAAATTGGAAAATTTAAATAAAGCATTCCATCGAAATATCCTTTAATAAGAGGGAAGTCGATATTATAATTCAAAAGATCATCTGATATATTCTTAGGAATGAATTGATTTAGGTTAGCAATATCTCCATTAACCTGAGATTTAACAGATAAAGTAAAGTTATTAAAGGGGATATCTAATTTAATATTTTTAAGATTGCATCCTGAGGTTTCTGCTGTTTCTGCATCTAAATAAAGTCCATGACCATCGATCTTCAGAATTCCATCTATTTGTGAGATAGGACTATATTGCTCAAGATATTTCAAATCCATGTCCTTTAATTTCATAGATACATTAATGGATTCTTTGGGGGGAAGATCTTTTTGTAGATCTTCTTCAGTAAGTGTGAATATTCCCTGTACCTTGGTTACAATGCCGTTGTTAATATTATTAGTTACCCAAGCTTGAAGGTTAGGTGATATATTTCTAGGCCAGAAACCATCTAAATAATTAATGGGGAGCTGTGATATATTTGTTTGGAACTTTGCTGATTTTAGATTATTTTTATCAAGATTAAAATCTCCGCTGAAGGATGCTTTAAAACTGTTTGCATATTCAAAATGGATTTTTTTAATCGATAGTTTCTCTAGTTGATAATCTAGATTTAAAACAAATTCTTTTAGATCTAATTTACTCAGATTATTTTTTTGGGGATCAACCCATCCTGTTTTGCTAAACAAATTTAATGTTGCCTGATAGTCTTTAAAAAGACCAAAGCTTATTGTTATTTTTCCATCACAAACTATGTAATTATATTGAATGATGTTATCAATAACAGAGGTTATTTCTACAGGAGCATTTAGACTAATTAAATTTGTTATTTCGGTATCAAAGAGATCTAACTTAGCTAGAGCATCTAGGGATAATAGATTAAATGACAAATTAAGGTTTTTAAGCTTTATAAAAGTAGAAGAATTTTTGTCTATTTTAGCTGAAGATACATCAAGCTGGATCTCTTTTCCTAAGAAAATAAGTTTAGCTCCTTCTGTTTGAATTGTTAATTTGTTATCATAGTACTGAAGAAGTTTTTGAAGGTTATCGTTACTAACAGTAAAACTTCGGGTATTTAAAGAAACCATAGCTATTATTAAAAGCAGAGCTAGTCCAGTTGTAAATAAAGTAACGTTTCTTAAAAGTTTTATAATAATTCTCATAATTTATTATGTCTTAGAATGTGTAGAATTAGAGGTTTTCCCCCTTTTTTTAAATAAGTATAATTGATTAATTGGTTAGCTCATAGTAGAATCTTAAAAACATCAATAATTAAACCGCTATAAGGATTTTTATGAGCATCAAAAGACATGTTTTGCAGCTGATTACTATTATAATTATTTTATTTAGCGGCGTAGCGAAGGGACAAGAGCAGTATAATGCTAAGGATTTTAGAGTTACTTTAAAACCTTTAGGGCAATATGCGATAATATCTTTTGAGTTAAAAAATAATGCCAAGTTTTACTGGAGGGAGCCTGGAGAATTAGGCCTTCCTACTAAGTTTAATTTCTCCAAATCTAGAAATATAAAAGATACAAAAGTTTTCTGGCCAGTTCCTGAATTATACTTAAAAAACAATGTTGCTAGCTATGTTTATCAACAAGATACAGACTTCATCGTAAAACTCACTCCTAATGATCCCAATAAAGATATTCATTTGGATGTTGATATTAGTTTTGCTATTTGTCAAAAATCCTGTAGCACTTATAACATAAATTTGTCTAACGTTATTACAAATGATTCCTATGATTTAGGGGTGGCAATGGAAGCTCTAGCCAAAACTCCTCAAGAAAATGGTAGCGAAGGACTTAACATACATAAAGTGGAACAAGAGGTTATAGATGGTAAACATTGGCTTAATATTGAGTTTACAAATGAAAAAACTTTATGGGATCCACAAATATTTTTAGATTTACCTGAATATGTCAATTTTGAACCAGCTGATTTTAATGTCATTAGTAGCCAGGACGGTCAAATCATTCGTATACCTTTTGAAATTAATAATAAAAGATATTTAAAGATTGAAGATAAGATATATATAAATCTTGTAGCTGACAATGGACACAGTGTTGAGTTGACAACAACTCCGATTACAATAAGTGGAGAAGAAAGCTTAAATTCATTTATATGGATTTTATTGATGGCTTTATTAGGAGGAATGATATTAAATGTTATGCCTTGCGTCTTGCCGGTATTAGCATTAAAAGCTTTGCACTTAATAAAATTAGCGGGAAAAAATAAAAATCTTATTAGAAAGAATTTGATAGCGCAGAGCGCAGGAATTGTTAGTACATTTATTTGTTTTGCTTTGTTAACCTACGGGCTTCAGTTCTTAGGCTATCAGACAGGGTTAGGTATTCATTTTCAGCAACCGTTTTATCTTATTACAATGATTCTGGTATTAAGTTTTATAGCTATAAACTTACTGTCTAAGGAAGAGTTTAGTATTCAGGTGCCTCATTTCCTAGTTAAGATTTTTCATATTAAATCAGAGCAAACTGGAATATTAGGTTTTTTTGCTAGCGGGGTATTATCTACATTGCTTGCAATACCATGTACTGCTCCATTTGTGACTATTGCAATAGGGTTTGCTTTAACAACAGATTTCTTAAAGATGATAATAGTATTTACGGTGATGGGAGTTGGGATGTCTACGCCATATATAGCTATGGCATCTTTTCCTAAAATGGCTAAATTTCTTCCTAAGCCCGGTCCTTGGATGGAAGTATTTAAGAAGATTTTAGGAATGGCGGTTATAACTACTAGTATTTGGTTAATTTATGTGGTTTCAACTCAGTTAGGTTATAAAGCAGCGATAACTATATTTTTGCTCTTACTTCTAATAAAGTTTATTGTTAATGAGAGAGAATTTCTTACCAGCAAGGCTAGAACTCTAATTTTAGCCGTACTTATTGGGTTAAGCTATTTTCTGCCACATAACTTGTATATGGAGAAGCAATATAATGCAACTTTAGTGGAAAGTACCTGGCAGGATTACGAACCATCTGCTATTGATTCTTTAGTTGATGAAGGATATGTGGTTGTGGTGAACATATCTGCCTCTTGGTGCGCAACATGCGGTCTTAACAAGGTAACCACTCTTGATAATGTTGCGGTTATTAATGCAATGGAAAAATTTAAAGTTATTGCCATGAGAGCAGATATTAGCAAAAGTACGAGTAGTGACGTTTCTAATTTAATGAAAGAAAAGAACCATCATGGAATTCCATATACTCTAGTTTATAGCAAGAAATACCCTAAAGGAAAGGTTCTACAAACTGTTCTTACGCCTAATGTGTTTATATCAGCCATTAAAGAAGGTCTGTAGTTTGTTCAAGGAGATTTAGATCTCCAAGATCTACCCAGTCAATTTCGATATATTCTTCGGATGTTTTAAAATCCTGGTATTCTTGTTCATCTTCTTGATCGGTCCATTCTGGTTCAGTTAGTGCCATGTAGTGGCCATTTGGAGAAGACTCCAGTATTTTTTGTTGTTCTTCTGCTGTTAGTTTATTAAATCGATCATGGATATTTATCTCAATAGATTTAAAGTCAACAGTTCCATGCACTGCTCTATTCAAGGTATCTAGACATTTACTTATTGCTGTACTGGCTGTATTTCCTTTGCAGTGAGCATGGTATAAATTATATCCAAGGCATGTTGCAGATGATAATAAAATTACGGGCACAGGAAGTGTTGATATTATTATTGAGTGAATGGGAAGAGCTAAAGGTAAGGCTGTTGTAGCGCAGTGTATTGTTGCATTTGTGGCAGCAAGATAGGTTAGAGCTGTGCCACAATATGCGGTTGTTTTTAAAACTGGTAGAAAATTTTGTAAGATGTCATTAGAGGCAATGATTCCATTCTTTATTTCGTTTATACAGCCACCCATAAAAGGTAATGGGTTTGTTTTATAGCTCTCAAGGCTATGAGCTATTCCTCCGTCTTTGGTTTTATTGATGTATACATAGTCATCTACAAAAATTGCTTCCATTTCTTCTGTACATGGATAGAAATTTGCTAAAGAGCTTTCTTGGTTGAAGTGTTTTTCCTCTAAGGAGATATTAGAAGACCATAAATATCCCTGTTTTAAGAGCGAATTATTAGAAGAGAAGTTATTAAGAAAAAATTTATTGTCAAATATATGTTGTTGTGTAAGCAAGTTATTAATAAAGGTGTTATTAATGAAGCTGCATTGGTTTATAAGAGCATCTTTTAAGTTAGTGTTTGTGAAGTTACATTCCAAAAAGTAGCAATCTTTATATTCTCCTAAAAATTTTAAATCTTCAAAGTTTTCTTTTTCAAACAAAATAGAGATTTCTAGTGTCTCATCCAGACTTAATTTATCTATAATAAATTCTTTAAAGCTCATTGGCTCTTCATCATATATTATATTAGAGGGAGTAGGATAATTTTTTAAGTGATAATCGTTTAAATATGTTAGGTAAGATTTTAAGTCGGAAGTTGTGGATTTTATAGTTAGCATAGTTTTTTAATACTCTTGAGTTAGCATTAAAACTGCACAATATAACATTTATGTTTTCTTGTCAAGAGAAAAATTAATATTTATTAAACTATGATAAATAAGGATATTTTTTTGTAATATAAAACTGTATACAGAAGGCATGGGGTTGAGGACAATCGAGCGAGCCGAAGGAATTTCTACGCCGCTATTAATTCATTGGATTAGAAAGTTAGGAAGAATGCTTAAGGCACATTTAGTCAGTTCAGAGATTCCAAAACACGCAAAAGATATCGCCATATTGGAAGTTGATGAGCTTTTTACTTTTTACCAAAAAAAGAGCAAAAATCTTACGTATGGCTTGCTGTGGACCGAAACAGGAATAAAATTATTGATATTGTAGTTAGTCGTAATCGAGAAAAATGGGTTTATGTTAGAATGGCCCAAAGACTCAAAAAGAAAGGCTACAAAGTTCAAATACTTTGTACTGATGGTTACGAAAGTTATGGTTACTATAAATTAGCCAAACGGCACGTAGTTAGTAAAGC
>JAOARE010000024.1 GCA_025210695.1 Rickettsiales bacterium | reverse complement strand
TGGGTTCCTCTAATTAATTTTCGTCATCCTTGCGACTAAATAATATTATTCGTCATCCTTGCGCCCGTTAGGGCGCGAGGATCTAGTAAAAACTTATCTTCATTATAGATGATTTAAACTGCCATGATCACCCTTGGCCGAGGGGTAGTAACACCTTTATACTATCTCATAGTATAAATCCTTCCAAGCGGGATTACTCCCTTCAATAAGCGCTAATTTATCAATGTTATATTTCCTAGTAAAACCATCCGCTAACTTATTTTTATGCTCATATATCCGCCTGATAAGATTGTTAGTGCAGCCTGTATATAAGGTTCCATTTCTTTTTGAGCATATAATATACATAGAAGATAGCTGTTGTTGTAACATACAACCCTTCTTCTTGAAAATTAAAAAAATTCAAACTGGATTCTCGTCAAACTTTCGTTTGACAAGAATGACGTAAACTTTAAGCTAATTCTCTTCTTTTTAACTTTCAGTCCTCCCTGCGCTGCGTTCCTCTCATTCATTTTCGTCATCCTTGCGCCTAAACTATATTTTTCGTCATCCTTGCGCCCGTTAGGGCGCGAGGATCTAGTAAAAAACTCATCACATAGAATGGTCTTCTTCTGTAGCAATAATGGTGACATTTCCAAGTATTGCAACCACATATTCATTTTCATCTAGAGGTGGAACATCAAATGCCACGCCACTTCCACCGGAGTCACCACCGGAATCTCCACCAGGGAAACCACCATGATACATTGGCAAATGTCCACTTCCAGAGTAAATACTCACTAAATGAATCAATTTAGTTAGATCAATCCCCAGCGAGTCCAATATGGATTCAATATTTGAAAAAAGTGAGTCAAAGTTATGTGGAGTTTCTTTGAATATTCCAGCTACAAGAGAAATAAGAGAATCATCTTTTTCACTGTTTAGAAATAAATCTTTTGTAAATGATTTTTCGTTATATAAACTATTTACAGCATCAATCATTTCAGGAGTAAGGTCGGTATCAGTTATAGCAGTGCGCACTTGCTGATTATTTTCTATTTTAGAGATCGTGTAATCTGCCTCTCGAATATGATCTTGATTAAGATATTCCCCTGCTGCTCTACTTGGGGCAATTTTCATTTTCTCTTGAATTGTGGAAGCTTGCTCATAAGCTAAATTCTTAGCCTCTGCCTCAGCAAGCTCTCTGGCTGCATATTCTGCCTCAACCCGAGCTCTGGCTTCAATATTATGCAATCTAGCTAAAATTGCTGCCGTATCATGAGTTCCTAAATTCATCGCATCACAGAGCTGACCTTTAAGAACTGAGTCAGTTATATCATCTAATAGATGAATAACAGTAAGTCCTCTTTCGTTTATAGAATATGGATCTGCACCAAGTGAAACAAGAGTTCTTACTATTTCCTCTCCCTTATTTAATGCAAACTTTAAAGCTGTAATACCATCTTCATCACAAGCATTGGCTATAATAGGCTCTTCTTCTATTAATAGCTCTAAATACTCTATGTCCACTTCTGCATCTTTTACTAAAATTGCATCTATTAGATCATTAAAATAACCTAGAGCTTCTTCGTCTAAAAATCTTTTTTCTCCTGTTTCTTGATCTATATAATACATATCCAACCTCCTATTTTATTAAAAAAATGGTAAGTATATATACATTCATCATATGTATATATACTTATAAGATATACACTAATGAAACCTTGCTAAAAAGCTATAAATTGAAGTTATTCAAAGAAATTCAATTTACTTAACGGACGCATGAATAAATTAATTTTATTGTATTGTTTTTATATGTCATGATTATAAGAGTGACTCTTTTCTGATCGTTTAGACCTAGCGATGGGAGAAGAACTAGTCCCAACAGCATTTTCTTTAAGGGCTTTTCTCATTCCCATGGAGCTTTTAGCTAACTTTTTAGCTTTTAAAGCTGATTTTTTATCTTCTGTATCTAAAGTAACTTGATTCTTAGATTTTTTCTTAAGTATATCATTTTCTGTTTTTTTATTAACAGCTTTTTCTTGCTCTATTTTTACCTCTATACTACCAACCTCTCCTTCTTTCACAGCTTCCCTCTGGGCGGTTTCGGCTCTTGCTCTTTCTATTAGCTCTTTTGCTGCCTGGATATCAGCCGCTTTTTGCGCTTCAAGCTGTGTTTTTAGTTCAGCGGTGTTTCTTGTTTCAATGAAGCTCTGGATAAAATCTTCAGGCAGGGCAGCAATATCTTTTGTAAATACTTCCGCTTTTTCTAAGATATTGTTAACATCCAAAACGTCATTTGCAATTTGTTGAGTATCCTCTCTAGCAATTGCTTCATCGCTATGATCCAAACCTTGCGCTTTACGTCTATTTCTATGTTTATTGCAAACAGCGGCATGAACTTTATGTTTACCAAGACTGGCTAGATGTTCTTCACTCTTCTCAAGTTTCTCTTTAACTAAATCTTTCGCATCATCTGCAAGTTCTTGCGCTTCTAGCTTAAATTTTTCAGCCTCAACAGCGAGATCTGGACATAGAAGATCCCTATTTTCCTTTTCATTTCTTAAAACTTTTACGTAATCGATAAACTCAGAAACAGTGGGAAGCTCTCCTTTGTCTATTTTGTTGATTGTGTTATTAAGCTTTTTAATTTCTTCTCGCTCAAAATACAATTCAGCAGCTTTGAATGGATCTATTGCTATTAATTCTTTAAAGCTTTTAGTATCCATCCATGATGAAGAAGACATAGCTTGAGCAACTTTCTCTACTAATTCTTTCTCAGAAGATTGAATGTCTTTTAATAATTTTATAAAAATTGGATCAGGAAATAAATCAGCCAGATGTTCTGCATTTGCAATCAAGCCGACAGGAGGAGCAACCCCACGATTCTTACAATCGTTAATTTGAGCCAGAATGTTTTGCAATTTCTCTAGAGCAGCTGCTTTTTGTTTTTCTTTTTCTTTATCTGCCATAATGTTTAAGTATTATAATTTTAGTTTATTCTAGAGAAACATTCTTAATAAAGAGTTAATCGAATTATCATTTTTACTATGTTCTGGTTTTACTGGATCCTCTTGCCCTAAAGGGGATAAAGAAAGGAAAAAGAAGCAGACGAATGTCCATCAGTCACTATTGGGTTTATAATTAGAAAGTCTGGTGTGATCTTCATCCAGTTTAAAAAGGAATGTGTTTTTATATACTACGACCGCTTTTTTTTGACTTAGTATTGCTCATAACAGCGGCTTTTATAGAAGCCGCAAACCCAATTCTTTTTATATTAGTGAGCATACCACGCACTGTTTTGCTGCGTGCTTCAACGAGTGCTTTATGGACATCTTCTTCAGTAACTTTGTATTCTTCAGCAGCGTTGCTACTCTTATTCTTTTGTTCATATAGCGCTCTCATTGCAGCCTTTTCATGCTTTGAAAACGGTTGATCATATCCTTTACTTCTTCTCTCGTTTTTTATTAAGTCTCCAAATTCTTGTTCTTGATAATTAGCTTCTAATTTTAGAATTTTCTCTTTTTTATCTTCGGAGATACATTTTGGATGATTTTTCATTAAATGTAATAATATACTTGGATCTTTATAATCCATCCTTGTATTTAACTTTTCATCAAGTACTTCATTATTACATGATTCTATTTTTTCTTCTATGTAAGCTTTCACTGCTTCACTAGTGCTTGGTATTTCCTTTTGTAAATTAGATTGTTTACCTTCATTTACCTCATATATGTCACGCTTTACTGAAGTTTCTATAGCATTAACAACTAATTCCTTTTTTAGATCTATGTCACTTTCATTTTTAGGTTTCCATTTATCTGTAAGAGCTTCATTTTTTACAAAGTTTTTCAGAATATTTTGAACCTTAGGATGATTTGATTGAACAATATTTACCCCACCAGTTCCAACATTAAGTGAAATTTTTTTCTCCTCAATAAGCTTTCCTATATCCTCTGTGGTTTGCGCTTCTAAAACTAGATTTTTTTGAACTTCAATTGGATCTTGCATTTCTTGCACCTGATTCAAAACTCTGCTTTCAGCAAAAAATTCTTCTGAAGTTCGAGGTGCATCCTTACTTCTACTCATATAAAATATCCCCTAAATACTTGATTCCTAACTTCCATTATAGATTAGAAATCTACAATAGCAATTAATCTATAAAGAGAATAAAGATAAGTTGTTTGATTTTCTTTTGTTATGCTATATTTTGATAATGTAAGATGTAGTTAATTTTGCTGGTGCCGCCAGATAGAATCGAACTATCGACCTCATCATTACCAATGATGTGCTCTACCACTGAGCCATGGCGGCATGAATTTTAAGTTCTTTAAACTGCCATAATATCATAACTTAAGCAAGAGATTTATACGATAATGACTAAAAAAACAAAAAAAGAAGAAAAACTTGAAAAACTCTCTGCCGCTTTAAAGGAAAACCTGCAAAGACGCAAAGGATCTCAGAAAAAAATTAAAAATAACAATTAATACTATTTGTATTTCATTCTCGGAAAACTTCTTTACCGAGAATAAAATTTAACTATTTTAAAAAAAATAAAACTCCTAAAGAAAAACACCTATTTAAACTCTTTCTTTAGTGCATCCACCAAATCTGTTTTTTCCCAAGGAAAACTTCCATCCACTTCAGGGCTCCTTCCAAAATGTCCAAAACTAGCAGTTTTTTGATATATAGGGCGAGTTAATTGTAAATGATGTTTTATTCCAGCTGGAGTCAGATCAACCAATTCCTGTAATACTTTTGCCAATTTTTCTTCATTAACTTTACTACCATGATCAGTGTGAATATAAAACGATAAAGGCTTAGAAAGACCAATGGCATAAGAAAGTTGAATTGTACAACGCTTTGCAAGACCAGCAGCCACCACATTCTTTGCTAAATATCTTGCGGCATAAGCGGCTGAACGATCAACTTTTGAAGGATCTTTTCCTGAAAATGCTCCACCTCCATGAGGTGCTGCTCCACCATAACTATCAACAATTATCTTACGCCCTGTGAGACCAGCATCTCCCTCAGGACCACCTATAGTGAATACTCCCGTAGGATTAACATAAAAATCTTTATCTTTGCAGAACCAATTAGAATCTGGAAACGCAGCTTCTACATATGGAAGGATAATTCCTTTTATTTTCTTCTGATCTAATCCTTCTGGATGCTGAATAGAAACTACTATTGATTTGGCTCTAACAGGAACACCATTAACATATTCAAGAGTAACCTGACTCTTAGCATCAGGGCCAAGTTTAGCTATCTTTCCGTCCTTTATAGCTTGGAATATATTTTGAAGAATACGGTGAGAATAGTAAATAGTTGCTGGCATTAAGCATGGTGTTTCATCACAAGCAAAACCAAACATAATTCCTTGGTCACCTGCCCCTTCTTCTTTACCTTCTCTTGCATCAACACCAAAAGCAATATCTGGAGATTGCTGAATTAATAGATTTTCTATTGTAACTTTATTCCAATGAAACTTATCCTGCTCGTAACCTATATCTCTAATGCATTTACGAATAGTTTGTTCAATTAATTCATTACTAACACTATCGGGACCGGTAACTTCACCACCTATTATAATTTTTTCTGGAGTGGCAAAACATTCTACGGCAACCCTAGAATTGGGATCATGTGATAGATATAGATCTAGAATACTATCAGATATTTGATCACAAATTTTGTCTGGATGCCCTGAAGATACAGATTCACTAGTAAATAAAAAATTATCTCTATTATTAAGCATTTATTTATTTCCTTTCATTAAATTTATTGTCTAACAGTATTACAGTTACCTAGTTCTTTGCAAGTAAAAAATATATTCCTGTATTTCCTAAGATAACAATAAGTTCTAATAACGCAAGTTACAATTAATTAATTTACATTAAGGTAAATATTGGAATAATAATGAATATTAATAAAATAAAAAGCTTATCACATTGTTAACAACAACATGGAGATGAGATAGTCATTCATAACGTCAATTAAGTTATTGCATTAAATAACTAGTATTACAGAATGCCCTGCAATTGGCTTAGATTATATTAGTTATTATATTAACACAGAAATTATCTTCTCCCCCTATTGTTAAATATTCATTATTTTGTTATTTTAAAATAAAAGGCGAATGTGAGGAAAATATAAACCTCTCGCCCTTTATAGCTAAACTTAAAACAATAAATTATACAAAGCCAAGAGCTAAAAAAAATATATATCAAATCTAATATTTTTATTTAATTACTACTAAATGGGGAGATTGAAATGACGAAACAAAACAAGACAGAAAAAAAAGATATTCAATCTAAATCTTCTATAAAAACCAGCTCTTCAAAAAAGAAAAACTCTAGCTTAAGTAAGTTACCTGCCTTTTTAAATTCAAAAGCGTCAATTGGAGTAATATGTTTGCTTATGGGTGTTGGTCTAACTTTACTAATACAAAACTATAGCAATAAAAATGCTAAAGAAGCAATATATGGTAATAATAAAATAGAAGAACTATTGCTAAACCCTTTTAATTTTGTTCCTCTTCAAGAGTTAGATGCTTTAAATAGAAGAATGGAAGAAAGATTTGATTATTTGGATAGTTATTTTGATAATTTTATCAAAATAGAACCCACTTCCTACACAAGACAAGCTTCCAGCTCTCAAAACGAAGATGACGATTTTATTTATTATCAAATAAATTTTGATGGATATGACAAAGAAGATATATCTATAAAAATAGAAAACAGTCAACTCATGTTCTCTGCCAAAACCTCACAGAGTAATGAAGATAAGGAAAACTCATCTAAGCAATTTATGAGCTCTAACTTTTTATACTCTTTTAGACTGCCTAGCAATATATATATGGAGAATCCAGAAATTATAAAAGAAGATAATAAAATTATCGTGAAGTTTAAGAAGCAATCTATTGCTGATAAATAGCTTATTATTTTCCTTTTGTTGCTCTTGAGCCCTTTAAGAACCAGGGCTCGAGAGATTATAAGAGCAAATTGAAAGTAGTTTACAAATGATTTAAATTTTACTTAAATACTGCAATCTTATAATTTCTTGAGCTGCAGATTCAAATTCTCTTGCAGAATACTTTATTTTAAAGCTGTCTAAACATTCTTCTTTCATTGAAGAAATATCATGCTTTGCTGGGTCCTCACTTAATTCTAATATTTCATGAAGCATCACATGGTCTGGATGAACGTTATTATTATCTTCTTGATTAATTATAATCCCTTCTAAAGATAATAAATATTCTGCTCTAGATTTATCATCATTTAAAGTTTGATATGCCTTATTAAGTTTTGAGGTGTATTCTATGGCCAAAAGCTTTTCAGGTTTTGTTTTATTGGCGTATTTATCTGGATGGAGAAGTTGTTGAAGAGCAATATAATTGGTGTATAACTGATTCTTATCTATATCAAAACCGTGAGCTATACTCAGCAATTCAAAGTAGTTATCAGACATGGAAAGAATCTCCACATCCACATTTTCCTTTTTCGTTAGGATTGGTAAATACAAAACCAGAAGATAATTCTTCTTCTACATAATCCATATTACTCCCCAATATAAAAAGCATTGCCTTAGCATCAATTAGAACCTTGATGTCTTTATAATTCACTTCAGCATCAAATTTATTAATCTCATCAGTATATTCAATCTTATATTTTAAGCCAGAACATCCTTTTGTTTCAATTAATATTCTGATTCCAGCAGATGGTTTTCCTCTTTGTTGAAGAAGAACCTTAATTCTTTCCACCGCTGAATCAGTAATAGTAATCGGATCCTTAAGCATCTTTTTTGTCTTGCTTTTTATTATAGTCAGATACAGCTGCTTTAATTGCTTCTTCAGCTAAAATAGAACAATGAACCTTAACTGGTGGTAATGAAAGCTCTTGAACTATTTCTGTATTTTTAATAGAAGAAGCTTCGTTAACAGTTTTACCCTTAATCCATTCAGTAGCTAGTGAGCTTGCAGCAATTGCAGATCCACAACCAAATGTTTTAAATTTAGCATCTTCAATAACCCCTTCTTTGCTCACCTGTATTTGTAATTTCATTACGTCTCCACAAGCAGGAGCTCCAACTACACCAGTACCAACATTTTGAGAATCTTTAGAAAGAGAACCTACATTGCGTGGATTTTTATTGTGTTCTAATACTTTATCGCTATATGACATTTTTTTACCTCTTTATTAATGTTTTGCCCATTGAATGCTCTTAAGATCTATTCCTTCTTGAGCCATTTCCCATAATGGACTCATATCCCTTAATTTCTGAATATTATTTACTACTACTTCTGCTGCCGTATCTATTTCTTCTTCCGTTGTAAAACGCCCTATACCAAATCTTATTGAGGTATGAGCTAAATCTTCATCTACACCCATAGATCTAAGTACATAAGATGGTTCAAGCGAAGAAGAAGTGCAAGCAGATCCAGATGACACAGCCAATTCTTTAATGGCAATAATCAAAGATTCTCCTTCAACATAAGCAAAGCTTAAATTTAAGTTTCCTGGATAACGATGTTCTGCATCTCCATTTAAGTAAACATCCGGAATCTTATCCGTGATTGCTTTATAAAACCTGTCTGATAAATATTTCACATGTTGATAGTCTTTTTCCATCTCATTAGCAGCTATTTCTGCGGCTTTTCCTAAAGCAACCACTAATGGAGTTGGCAAAGTTCCAGACCTAAACCCTCTTTCTTGTCCACCACCGCTAATTAAGGGTTCTAATCTTACTCTTGGTTTACGACTAACATATAATGCTCCTATACCTTTAGGACCATAAATTTTATGTCCTGAGATGCTCATTAGGTCAATATTCATAGCTTTAACATCTAATGGAATTTTGCCAAAAGCTTGGGCGCAATCACTGTGAAAAAAAACGCCCTGCTCTCTACAAATCTTACCAATTTCAGCTAATGGCTGAATCACTCCAATTTCATTGTTAATTCCCATAACTGAAACTAACCCTGTTTCAGGAGTTATCGCTGATTTTAATTCATCTAAATCAATCAGCCCCTTTTGATTTACAGGTAAGTAAGTTATTTTAAAACCTTCAGCCTCTAAGTGTCTACAGGCGTCAAGCACACATTTATGTTCTGTGGCAACAGTAATAATATGCTTTTTCTTAGCTGCATAAAAATGAGCAACCCCCTTAATTGCTAAATTATTGGACTCAGTAGCTCCCGAAGTAAAAACTATTTCCTTAGGGTCAGCATTAATTAAATTAGCTATTTTAGCACGTGCAATTTCTACTGCCTCTTCTGACTCCCAACCAAAGCTATGACTACGCGAGTGTGGATTACCAAATTTTTCTGTAAAATATGGTACCATCTCATCCACTACTCTTGGATCCACTGGTGTTGTTGATTGATAATCTAAGTAAATTGTTTTCATATTTTTTATAATCCTTTATTATATATATCATTCCACAATACGATAAATTTATTAATCTCTTCCTCTGTATTATCTAAGCCTAAGCTAACTCTAACCACTTCATTAGATTTTTTATCCTCTAATCCCATTGCCTTTAAAACATGTGACCCAGCTATTCTTCCAGATGAACAAGCGGACCCTGCACTTACAGATACCCCAGCTAAATCAAACTTAATCAATTGCTCTTCACTCTTAACACCCTCCATTCTAATGCTACTAGTATTAGGAAGCCTTCTTGAACCAGAAGCTATAATTTCGGCACCTAACAGTTCTTTTTCTATTTTATCTCTTAAAAAGGAAATTTCTTTAAATCTTTTAATCTTTTCTTTATAGCTAGTGGCAGCAACTCCAAAACCACAAATACTTAAAAGGTTTTCTGTTCCTGAACGCAGACCTTGCTCTTGTTTGCCGCCGTTAATAACTCCCTTTAAACCAAGGCCTTTTTTAGCAATTAATGCTGCTGCTCCTAAAGGTCCTCCACATTTATGACTAGAGATCGTTAACAAATCACATTCTAAATCATTAAAATTAACTTCTATTTTACAAAAAGCTTGAGAAGCATCACAATGAAGTATTCCATTTTCAGCATGCACTATTTTACTTAACGATTTAATATCCTGAATCACTCCGGTTTCATTATTTGCCAACATAATTGAAACTAATTTCTTTCCAGGAGATTGCTGCAACAGCTTAGATAAGACTGCCTCAGTTATTATTCCTTTACTATCCACTGGAACAAAAATCATATCCTTATGGTTAGATTCTAAAATTGATACATGCTCAGTTGCCCCAACAAATACGGGCATTGTTTTAAAGTTATCAATAGCTAAATTATTTGCTTCAGTTCCTGAGCTTGTAAAAATAATTTCCAAGTCATCTTTATAACTATCAATATTCAACGCCTTAGCGATTTGATTCCTAGCATTTTCCATCATACCTCTAGACTTACGACCATCTGAATGTATAGAAGATGGATTATAGGGTTTATTGGATTGAATCATATTGACCATAAACTTAATTACATTTTTATCCATTAAGCCTGTAGAATTATAATCTAAATATATTCTTTCTTCATTCATTTAAGGAATCACCTTGTTGTTAATTTTATTAAAAATATCTTGCAAAGAAACTGAATGTAAATAATTGCTTATTGTATTATCTAAACCATCCCATAATGCATGAGTAAAACAAACTTTATTATTTTCTGCTAAACATCCACCGCTATTCTTTTTACATCTAGTCATTTTTATACTTTCTTCTGAGGCATTTATAATTTCTAACACAGATATGTCTTTAGGAGATTTTGATAGTTTATAGCCTCCTCCAGGACCTTTATGTGACTCTACTAGATTACGTTTTTTTAGTTTAACAAATAATTGCTCAAGATAATTGATCGTAATTTCTTGTCTTTCTGCTATTTCATGTAACGCTATAATCTTATTGCTCTCACCGTAGTAAGCTAGATCAACCATTGCCATAACAGCATAGCGCCCTTTCGTAGTTAGCATCATAATAAAAACATTCCTTAAACAGCTAATTTTCTTGCTAATTTAATAAAAAAAAATATACTAGCTTTTTAATTATGTTTACAATGTAAATTAACCTAGTATTTTAGTCAACTATTTTTATTGAGTGTAATTTAATGCCAGAAGTTATTTTTAATGGTCCTGACGGAAGGATCGAAGGAAGATATCATCAATCAGAAAACAGGCAAGCTCCAGCTGCTTTAATTCTTCATCCTCACCCTTTATATGGTGGTACAATGAACAACAAAGTTGTTTATGCTTTGTTTAATGCCTTTAAACAAAGTGGATTCTCTGTGTTAAGAATTAATTTTCGTGGTGTAGGAAGGTCTCAAGGAAAGTTTGACAATGGAGTTGGAGAATTAGCAGATGCTGCAACTGCACTTGATTGGCTACAACTACAGAACCCAGATGTTTCAAGTTTCTGGATAAGTGGATTTTCATTTGGTGCCTGGATAGCTATGCAATTAATGATGCGTCGCCCTGAAATTCAAGCTTTTGCTGTAGCGGCTCCTCCAGTTAACAAGTTTGATTTTTCTTTCTTATCCCCTTGCCCATCACATGGAATTGTGGTACAAGGAGAACAAGATAGTATTGTTAGTGAAGAGGACGTAGCTGATTTTGTTGATAAATTATCAAAACAAAAAAATACCAATGTAGATTATCAAATTGTTTTTGGGGCTGATCATTTTTTCCGAGAAAAAACAGATGAATTGATAGAAGTAGTTCAGCAATATGCAAGTCAAAAGATTCTAACTGCTATACCTCGAAAAACAAAACAAGATCGTCGTCGAAGACAATTAACTATAGAGTAATAATTTAGATATTAAGAGAAAAAGAATGCCAAAAATCACCTTTATAAATAAAGATGGTAGTGAAAAAACAATAGAAGCTCAAAACGGACAAACTGTTCTTGAGTTAGCTCACCAAGAAGATTTACCATTAGAAGGCGCATGTGAGGGGTCTCTCGCCTGCTCTACGTGCCATGTAATAGTTGACCCTAATTTTTATGATAAACTAGATATGGCATCTGAAGAAGAGGAAGATATGCTAGACTTAGCCTTTGGACTAACCCATACTTCTAGACTTGGCTGCCAAATAAAAATGACTGATAAGTTAGACGGTTTAAAAGTTACTATCCCTTCGTCCACTAGAAACATAAGCGTAAAATAATATGTTATACTTCAATAGATTTTTAAAATTATTCATTTTTCTTGTTACCGTAGCTTTACTAAGTTATACAGGACTTTGGTTTTATTCTAGCTATAAAATAAAACAATTGATCAGTGGTAATTTTACTGAATTTGATAATGAACTTAAACTATCACATGATAAAATAGATGTTACTGGCTTTCCCTTTAAGATAAGAGCAGATATTGATAATTTAGTTATTAATTACAAATCAGATAAAATTAAATTAGAGTCCATATCTACATATCAAAAAGTAACACTAGAAACTGATTTGCTATTTAAATCTTTAAAAATTAAGGTATTAGGAAAGTCTGAGTCTGAAACATCCTTTGCAGATAAAGTTACTATACTTGACTCTATATATAAGGATGGATGCTACATCACTTTAACTTCAGATAGCAGTAATATTATTAAAGTTATAAAGGCATTATATAATAAAGAAGCATTAAACGACATACAGTTAAGCCAAGCTTCTTTTGCTACTGATAATGTAATAACTTTTGACCGCGCAACTAAGACAGAGATATCTAAAGGATCTACAGATTTAAAAGTATCATTTGATAGACCGTCAGATAAAATTACTAACACTTTTATCAAATTAGATGCTCAAGCTGATGTTCCTCCCGAAGGAAAACAACTATTTTCTGATTTAATCAATTCATTACCTCTAAGTAAGTTACTGATTAAAGCGGATATAGATCATAGCTCTAAAAAACTAGAAGACGGAACTTCTATTACCTCTTTTTTAAATATCAAGCCTTTGGAAATAGTTTTAGATGAATCTATCTTTACTGTTAATGCTAAGATTACAAACGATGATAAAGGAGAAACCATTTTTAATATTAATCTCAAAGCCACTAACTGGGATAGCTTCATTCAAGCTCTTGTTAATGAGAAAATTATATCTTTGGAGCGTTATGATGCTATTATAGAACTATTCTCTGAAATTGAAGGAGATGATTTTTCTAAAGAAGAACTCAATTTTACGCTAAGCAATAAAAGTGGATTTATGACTTTAGATGATAAGCCTTTGCATAGCTTATCAAAAAGTTTTGATAAACTGTCAAAGAGCAAATAATATGCCTAAATTTATCAAGGCATTAAATGAATTTGGCCCCTTATTAGTATTCTTTATTGCATATAAATATTACGACTTAGTGGAAGCCACAAAGGCCTTAATGGCCTTTAGTTTCATTACTATGGGGATAACCTATTACTATGAAAAACATATTCCAAAGTCTCAAATAATATTTCTAGCTATATTATTAGTTTTTGGTTCTATGACAGTATTCACAAAAGATCCAACATTTATCAAAATAAAACCTACTATAGTATATTCATTAATTTCAATGATTTTATTCGTTGCTTTATTAATGAAAAAGATAATATTAAAAGACCTTTTAGATAAAGCCATTCCTTTAACTGATAAGGGATGGAATAACTTTACAAAGCGCTGTATTGCTTTCTTCTTATTTCTAGCTCTTTGTAATGAAATTTTATGGCGCAATCTTTCTGAAGAATTATGGGTTAGCTTTAAAGTTTTTGGTTTTACAACAATGCTTATTTTATTTTTAATAAGTCATATTTCTTTCTTTACGAAACACAAAAAAGATAAATAGCAAAAAATACCATAAACTTATATAAAAACCCTAAATTTTAGAGATTTTAACTAGACAGAGCTGTGTTTTTATTCTATATATATAAGCTCAATTTGCCCAGATAGCTCAGTTGGTAGAGCAAAGGACTGAAAATCCTTGTGTCGACGGTTCGATTCCGCCTCTGGGCACCACAAGTCATAATTAATTACCTGGAGCTATTGCTCCTCGCGACTTTAATAAACTTCCTTTTTTTCACTTTAGTATTATCTTGAGTATTTTCAATATCAGATGTTTTTGGCAATAAATCGATCGCAGCTTTAGCCTGTTCAATAGCTTTGTCCATATTTGAAGTTTTTTCTTTATTTTTAAGGCGCTTTGCATCAGCTTCTCTGGCCATTATTGCAGCCCTACCTTTAATAGTAGGATCAGGATCTTGAACAAACCATGTCTCAATAGGACGATTTTTAATTTTAGGAATATTACTATCGTCTAATTTTGTTTTTATATCTCCTGAGGTGCTAACGGACTTGGCTAACTCTATCTGCTTCTCTCGATTAGTTTTAATTTCAGTTAGAACCTCTCCCCATATAGAACTTTTTAAACCTTTCTCCAAAGCATTAGACATTATAATATTAATATTGTCAGGTATATCATGATTTCCCCTATTAAGCTCAACCATAAAACCCGATTCAATTAAAGAGTTATACACTTCTTGAAATTCTTCTGATGTTGAATATTCATCAATCCATATGTTATTCCACCTATCATTATTAGGCGAATGGCGCATAATATACTTAATACTATTAATGGTTTTTTCTTTACTCATCTATTTCATCTCCTTTTTAAACAATATAACTCCAGAAATTTTATTATCTTGCTCTAGTGGTATCTGATGAATTTCGGCTATTAGAAACTTTCTCAGCCATTCCGCCTGGTTTTTCCATAACTTTAATTTCAGGTCTTACATAATTAGCAACATCTGATACAATAGCCAATATTGGATTATGCCTTCCCTGCTCTATTTTACCCCATGATTTAAAGCTCTCAACCACCTTAGAACTTTGTTCATAAATTTGTTGTTTTGCTTTAGTAGATAGATGTGAGGTATTTAAGATAGATTCCCTTAATAATTGTGCTTTCGATAGCATTTTCCTCATTGTATTCAATTCAGGACTCCTTTCATGCCCTTCTTCTATTATTTCTTTTTCTAATTCTTTTAAAAGTGTGAAAGCTGGGTTATCTGTAGAGAAATGTTTTTCTTCTAAAGAATTTAAAGCATTCATTGAAGTGGTAAGACTACCTCTTATATTAGCATCACCATAATTATTAAATTGCTTATCAGCCTCGTAACCTATTCTAGCAGCTCCCCATGCTGCCCCTAATGCTACTGCTGCCGCTGCACCCACAGCAATAGTTCCAACGTTAAAACTCATCATAGATCGCATTAAATTGTCTTCGTCACTTCTTGAAACGGTATCCTCTTGATTAAGGGAAACTCCCGCCAAATAAATCCCTCCAATGCTTCCTATAGCTGCAGCGGCTTTTTTACCCATCTCTAATGCAGGCATAGGATAAATATCCTGGTCTTTTGATGTTGCTTCTATAGATTTATTATAATTCTCTAATGCTGCTACAATCTCTTCTTCAGATTTTCCTTTAACTGCTTCATCTAGCTTCCTTTTAGAGTAATCCTGCAATTCTTTTGCAACTTTATCCTTCCCTTTCTCCATAAGTAATCTTTTTTATAATCTCATTAATATATCTATATATTAATAATATATAGGCATTTCAATAAATACAATATAATTCAAATTATAAAAAAGAATTTATATACTTAACTAATATTGGAGTTACTAAAGTCTAACTTATCTAATAATTCACCAATAAATTTAATTTTCAAACCAACATCAGTAAAAGATTTGCTTATTAATAATTTGTGATCTGGTCTAATTTTAAGTAACATTTGATTTTTACTTACAAAATCCATCATTTTTTCTGGATGTAAACATTTATGATCTCTAAACGCAAAAGTTATAGCCTTTGGACCAGAATCTATTTTATCAACATTAATTTTCTTAGCTTTAATCTTAAGCTTAATAACAGCTAATAAATATTCCACTTCAATAGGGTATTTACCAAATCTATCAACTAATTCAACAGCAAATTGCTCAACCTCATCTGAAGTTTTTAGTGCTGCTAAATTACGGTATAAACTCAAGCGAAGATTTAAATCAGCAATATAATTATCAGGCAATAATACAGGCAAACCTAAGTTAATCTGCGGGCTATAATCTTCCTCTATTTCATTTTTTGAGTCTGGATTCTTAATAGCAAAAATTGCTTCCTGAAGCATTTGCTGATAAAGCTCTAATCCAACCTCTTTAATATGACCAGATTGCTCATCACCGACTAAATTACCAAAGCCTCTAATATCCATATCATGACTTGCAACAGTGAATCCAGCACCTAAAGTATCTAAAGTTTGCATAACATCTAATCTAGTCATAGCAAGCTTCTTCAGTTTCTTATTTGGTAATAATAAATAAGAGAATGCTTTAACATTACTTCTGCCTACTCTACCCCTTAATTGATAAAGAGCAGAAAGACCAAATTTATCAGCTCTATGAATAATCATGGTATTGGCCTCAGCAATATCAATACCAGACTCTACAATACTAGTTGAAAGAAGAAGATGAAACTTTTTATTATAAAAATCTGTCATAATTTCTTCTAATGCTTTAGGAGTCATCTTACCATGTGCCACAACAATTTTAATCTCTGGTACTAATTCAGTAAGCTTTGGTAAAATATCTTTAATATCACTAATTCTAGGACAAACAAAAAATACTTGTCCTCCGCGATAGAACTCTCTTAAAATAGCCTCACGAATTACCACAGAGTCATATGGCATAATATATGTTTTAACAACCTGACGATCCACAGGAGGAGTGGCAATAATACTTAAATCACGCACTCCTGTTAGAGACATTTGTAAAGTCCTTGGAATAGGCGTCGCGGAAAGAGTAAGAATGTGAGTATTGTTTTGAATTTTCTTAAGTTTTTCTTTCTGAATTACACCAAAACGCTGTTCTTCATCAACAATCAACAAACCTAAGTTATTAAATTCAACATCTTTAGCAAGTAATGCATGGGTCCCTATTATTATATCAACGCTTCCATCTTTTAGTCCTTCCTTAGTTTTTTTTATTTCTTTAGAGTTAACCAATCTTGATAGCTGCTTTACTTTAACTTGAAATCCAGAAAAACGCTTAAAGAATGAATGATAATGCTGCCTACAAAGAAGAGTAGTTGGGACAATAATAGCAACTTGTTTTTTCATATTTTGATCGGGATGGGTGGCTATAAATGCAGCACGCATTGCAATTTCAGTTTTACCAAAACCTACATCTCCACATACCAAACGATCCATAGGTTTTCCTGAAGATAAATCTTCTAAAACGTCACTTATTGAGTTCATCTGATCATCTGTTTCCACATAAGGAAACCTCATGCAGAATTCCTGATAAGCTTCTGAAATGGGCTGCAATACCTCAGCTTCTTTGCTTGACCTTAATGCTGCTGTTTTAATTAACTCTGCAGCAATCTCTTTCAATTTATCTTTTAATTTTGCCTTTCTATGTTTCCAAGAAACTCCACCTAATTTATCTAATCGAATATGATCCTCACTTCCACCATAGCGAGTTAGAAGATCAAGATTCTCTACTGGAATATATAAAACATCGTTTCCTTCATAGAGTAATTTTATACAATCATGCTCTATGTCCATAACTTCTATTGTTTCTAAGCCATCGAACAAACCAATTCCATGTTCCTGATGGACCACATATTCACCAATTTGAAGGTTATTTATCTCCTGCATCAAGCTTTCCATGCTCTTTGCAGTCTTTTTTCGAACAATTCTTTCACCTAATAAATCTTGTTCTGTTACTATGGCAAATTCGCTAGTTGAAAATCCACGATCTATTGACAACATTGTGATTCCCACAGTCTTACCAGAAATATTTTTATAATCATCAAAACTATTCAATCTATAGCTATGGATATTATAGTTTTCCAACATATTCTGGATTCTTTGTAAAGAACCTTCACTATTACAGGTTACTATAACCCTCTTCTTGTGTTCTTCTCTATATTTCTTGAACAAATCAAATGCTGAAATTTGTTTGTTTTGAGAGGCTAAATTAAAATCATCAGTTTTTTTTATGTCTAAATCAATTCCATCCGCAGTATCAATAGAGAAATTATGTAGGTTTATAAAATTAAACTTAATAATTTTGGCGTCTATCTCTTCATGATCCATCCATAAATTTTTTGGAGGTAATGGATAGTAAATTACTTCATCAGGAAAGCGATTAACTAATAACTCCTTCCTTGCTTCATAATGATCATTAATAGAGTTAAGATATCTATCTAAATTCTCATGAAAATGATGATCACAAATGATATTAGAAGGAGAGAAATAATCGAAAACATCACTTAAATGGTCATAAAATAAAGGTAGATAATGCTCCATTCCTGGGTATTTACGCCCCCCTTCTATAGCTTCATATAATGGATGATCAGTTGAGTCCGTCCCAAAATTCTTTTGAAAATTTTGACAGAAATTTAATATGCTCTCGGAGTTCAATACAACTTCACTTGAAGGCAGAAGATGAATTTTATCTACAAATCCATCAGATATTTGAGTAGCCGGATCAAACAACCTTATTTTCTCTAACTTTTTACCAAAGAAATCTAAGCGCCAACCATCATCATCACTAGAAACTATATCAATTATGTCTCCTCTAATTGCAAAATCTCCTGGCTCACTAGCAACTTCTACTCTACGAAAACTAAGCTGTAATAAAAATTTAATAAACTCTTCTCGATCTATCACATCACCTATTTTTATATCTCTACTTACATCATATGACTTAGGTGGTAAACGCTGAACAAAAGCAGGAAGAGATGTGAGCAATATTACATTTTCTTCTTTCAAAGAAGATAACTCAGACAACGCATTAATACGCTGCGATAAGTTATTAATATTAGGTGATATTCTGTCATATGGCATGCAATCCCAATCAGGTAGAATTATTACTTTTTTACCAGGAGCAAAAAACTCTAACTGCTTAGCTAATTGCTCTAACCTATCATCATCATTACTAATAAACATAATTTTAGGACTATAATTAGATAATTGACTTAAAATATAGGCATAGCTGTCTTGCAAAGCTGGATATATATCAGCCTTATTCTTTTTTGAAATTTTTGAAAATATACTCATTTGATCATTAATTTATAATTATAAGCAGATAAGATTCTAAGGTTAAATGACATACTACTCAACACTTAACTTTACTATATTGATCTAATATTCTTTGACAGATTGACTATTTGCCAATAGAATTTAGCAAATTAAATTAAAACTAAATATAGGATGATGAAGTATGAGTGATTTTGACGTGGTTGTTATTGGAGCGGGACCTGGTGGCTATGTAGCAGCAATTCGTGCAGCTCAATTAGGATTAAAAACCGCAGTTATTGAAAGAGAACATTTAGGAGGCATTTGTTTAAACTGGGGCTGCATCCCTACTAAAGCTTTGCTTAAATGCTCAGAAACAAATCATCTCTTACAAAATTTAGATAACTATGGCTTTAGTGCTGATAATATTAAATTTGATTTTAGTAAAATTATTAAACGCTCACGTGATGTATCCTCAAAACTAAGTGGTGGAATAGCACATCTACTCAAGAAAAATAAAGTTGAAGTAATCATGGGAGAAGGAAAAATTCTTGGCCAAGGAAAACTTCAAATAAGCCATGAAGGAAAAACAAAGAATATTTCAGCTAAAAATATTATTATAGCCACAGGCGCTAGAGCAAAAGCACTACCAGGATTTGAACCAGATATGAATTTTGTTTGGTCTTATAAAGAAGCTATGACTCCCGAAAAAATGCCAAAATCTTTAATAGTGGTTGGATCTGGAGCAATTGGAGTTGAATTTGCTAGTTTTTATCGTAATATGGGCGCTGAAGTAACTTTAGTTGAAATGTTTGATAGAATATTACCAGCTGAAGATGCAGAAATTGCAGAAATAGCTCATAAGGCCTTCACAAATCAAGATATGCAAATCCATACATCTAGTCAAATTACTAAAATTACTAAAGGAAAAGCTGATTTATCAGCAACCTTAGTTTGCAACGGCAAAGAACAAACAATAAAAGCTGAAAAAATTCTAATGGCTGTAGGTGTAGTTGCTAACACGGAAAACTTAGGCCTGGAAAAAACTAAAGTTAAGCTAGAGAAAGGTTTAATTCAAGTAAATGAATATTGCGAAACAGATGAAAAGAATATATACGCCATTGGTGATGTTATTAGCGGCCCATGGCTTGCTCACAAAGCCAGCCATGAAGGAGTACTGGTTGCTGAAAAAATTGCTGGCAAAAAAACTCATAGCATTAATAAGCTTAATATTCCAGGCTGTACATATTCTATGCCACAAATTGCAAGCATTGGCTTAACTGAAAAACAAGCTAAAGATAAGGGGTTAAAGCTCAAAATAGGTAAATTTCCATTCATGGCCAATGGAAAAGCGTTAGCTATTGGAGAAACAGAAGGATTGATAAAAACAATCTTTGATGAAAAAACTGGTGAGCTGCTTGGAGCTCATATGATTGGCGCAGAAGTTACCGAAATGATTCAAGGATTTGCTATTCATAAAACCATGGAAGGAACAGAAGAAGATTTGATTAACACAATCTTTGCTCATCCTACTTTATCTGAAATGATGCATGAGTCTGTCTTAAGCGCATATAATAGGGCTATTCACATATAATATCTTGCTCTCTGGTATAAGTAAGCAAAAAACTTACAATGATTGAATTGGTTTTACCAATTCAAGAAACCAGTTAGTAAGTTTTACTGGATCCTCGGACCTTACGGTCCAAGGATGACGTAAGAAGAGGATGGTTCAAGGATGACGGAAGAAGAAATTAGGCGCAAGAGTGATGTTGGGAGAAGAGGTGTAATAATAACTAAAGTAAATATTAGCGCAAGAATAACAAAACAGTAAATCAATGCAGTATCACATCTTCAATAGAAAATTCTGGAGTTTCTCGTCCTTTCCATCTATTAATTTTAATATATCCTACAAGATCTAAAGTTTTACCAACTGAACTTAATAATGCGTCCCCCATATCAGTTCCAATTGCTCTAAATGCATTTGCCTTTAATAGACCATTTAAGTTCTTGGTTTCATTACAACCTATAAAACAATTAATATGACTGTCTGCAAATACGTTAGTTCTAGAAATATATACATTTTTTAAAACAAATTTTGGCTCATGATTGCTGGGACCAAATGGACCAATTCTTTCAATTTGTTTGGCCAGTTCTAAATTAACTGCATTGCTTGATAAATATCCTTCAAAACTACGATTATCTTTCCCTTTAAGTTTGGATAATTCTTCTGTAAAACGATTATGAAGAAAAGCTTTTATTGCTGGAATATTCTCTTGTAACCCTGTGAAACCAGCCGCCATTTTATGCCCCCCTCCTCCAATAACTATTCCTTCCTCTTTTGCCTTCACAATTGCAGATCCAAAATCAACTCCATAAACCGAACGGCAAGAAGCCTTGGCATTCTCTCCATCTAAACTCAATACTGCAACTGGTTTATGCATCGCTTCTTTCAGCCTTCCGGCAACAATACCAACCACTCCAGGATGCCAATTTTCACCAGATACCATAATCAATGCATCATCCGGAGATTGCAACTTTGCTTGCTCTAAAGCCTGTTCATAAACACTATGCTCTATAGCTTTGCGCTCTGAATTATATAATTCTAATCTATTAACAATCTCTGACGCCTCCTCAAAATTATCAGTAGATAATAGTTTTGATCCTAGAAATGATTCACCAACCCTTCCTCCTGCATTTATTCTAGGCCCCATTATATATCCTAAATGATAAGGGGTCAGCTCATTTTCTAAGTTAAGCAATTGACAGAAAGCCTGGACCCCTGGGTTCTGGCGTTGATTTAGAATTTTAAGCCCTTGCGTTACAAACGCCCTATTAATAGACTCTAATGGAACTACATCACAAATTGTACCAATTGCCACTATATCTAACAGTTTCATAAGCTGCGGTTCTTGCTTTGCTTTAAAATATTCTTTTTTACGCAAAATAGAAGTTACAGCAACAGCTAATAAAAAAGCCACTCCAACTGCTGCTAAACATCCATATTCTGAAGTTTCGTCTTTTCTATTAGGATTAATCACGGCGTGAGCTGGAGGTAATTCATCACCAGATAAATGATGATCAACCACCACCACTTTGAGATCATTGTTAACCCCATATTCAATAGCCTCAACAGAAGCTGTACCGCAATCCACTGTTATGATGAGCTCGGCGCCTTCTTCTTTTAACTTAGTAAAAGCTTTAATACTTGGTCCATATCCTTCTGTTATTCTATCGGGGATATAAACAGATACATCAAGACCTAAAAGAGCAAAAAAGCGCTTTAATACCGCAGAGGAAGTGGCACCATCCACATCGTAATCACCAAAAATAACAATTTTTTGTTTATTTAGAATGGCATCTACTATAATCTGAGTGCCTTTCTCCATATCAAGCAAATGAAATGGATCAGGCATTGAATCACGTAAAGTTGGAGATAAAAACTGAGGTGCATTTTTTAAAGAAATATCACGACCAACAAGAAGCCTGGCTATAATTTCACTTACATCTAACTTTTGAATAAATTGATTGACCTTTTCTTGTTCAACCTTATTCAACAACCAATGAAATCCTTTTACCGACTTTTTCCCTAACTCCTCTTCCAACTTTACTTAACTCCTCATAAATCATTATTTTTAAAAGGAGTATAACAGTTTAAAATACAAAAGCGTAGTGTTAAGTTAAAATAGAATGAGTTTTAGAAACACAGCACCGGTATGATTGTTAGCTGAATTTTCCCTATAGCAACAGCCCCCCTTCTCCTTCAGGAAACCTATCAAACATAACAACTCTTTAATTTTAACTTAGGCAGAAGTTCCACCATCAAATCCATCATGTCCATCATTAACAGGAAAAACTTTTCCTGACATTTTTGGTTTTGTATAATTTTTCATCATATTTTCAGCATTTCTAATAGACAGTTCACGATAATCTTCTCTATCACTAATAAGCCGTCGATCAAACCATTGCTCAAATGTTAATAAATCCTCTGTATTATTTTGATTAGAAGATTCAACTTCTTCTGATGCAGATACTGTAGCACTATTACTAGAAAACAAAGAACTAAAGGCACTAACTAACCTAGCACATAGATTAGTTATTATATTATTTGTTGGCTCATTTTCTTCTACTGAATCATTTTTAGACATATCGACCTCTTAAAAATTTACTAACCGTTATTTTGTTAACGAATTTATAATATATAATGTATTTAGTGAATATATATTAATTAATTGTTTTGTCAAGTTTTTTACAGGAGTTGATAAATATTTTGATTTACTAAGGTCTAATAATCAACCATAATACTGTCATAAATTAAGACCTTTCATAGAGAGTAAAAATGACAATCAAAATAGCAATTAATGGCTTAGGGCGTATAGGAAGATGCGTTTTAAGATCAATTTTTGAATTAAATCGCAAAGAATTTGAAATTGTTTCAGTTAACGGCCCTGCCCCTGCAGAAGATCATGCTCACTTACTAAAATATGATTCTGTTCATGGAGTCTTTCCAGGAGAAATATCTTATGATGATAAGAACTTAATTATAAACAACACAAGAATCCCTCTTCAAAGAGAGAGAGAGCTAACTAAACTAAACTGGAAAGATGTGGATGTTTTATTAGAATGTACTGGAAGATTTAACGAAAAGGAAGCCGCTTTAACTCATATCAATTCAGGAGGCGCTAAAAAAGTTATTGTTTCTGCTCCATGTAAAAATGCAGATTCAACTATTGTTTATGGCGTTAATAATCAGGCCTTAAAAAAAGAGCATCAAGTAATTTCTATAGGATCATGCACTACTAACGCTTTAAGTCCGGTAGCAAAAGTTTTAAATGACAATATTGGCATTGAATCAGGATTCATGACCACCATCCATTCTTATACCAATGACCAAAGAATTTTAGATGGAAGTCATAAAGATCCACGCCGAGCAAGATCAGCAGCCTTATCAATGATTCCAAGCTCCACTGGAGCCGCCAAAGCTCTAGGATTAGTTCTACCTGAACTAGAAGGAAAACTAGATGGGTCAGCAATTAGAGTTCCAACTCCTAATGTTTCTATGATAGATTTATCTTTTACTGCTAGTAGAGATACTTCTGTAGAGGAAATTAATAATATTATCTTAAGCAATAGTAACGATATTCTAGGTGTAGCAAAAGCAAAACTAGTATCAATTGACTTCACCCATAATACCCATAGCTCAATATTTGATCCATTTGAAACAAAAGTAATAAACAAACGCTTTTGTAGAGTTGTTGCGTGGTATGATAATGAATGGGGATTCTCAGTTAGAATGCTTGATATAGCGGCTTTATTTACAAAATTAATCTAATTATATTATTGAATTCTTTTGACTATTCTCATAATAAGTTTTATAACTAATAGTTAACTCAATCAATAGCTTTAAAACTTTAATTATGATATCATCTACCTCACGAATAGTTTTTAGAGTATATGTTATAACCCTGGTTTTTCTTTTGGCCTCCTGTTCAGTAGGCCCAGAATATAAGAAACCCACAACAGAGGTTACGGAAGGGTATAAAGAAAGCAACAGTATAACCTGGAAAAAAGCAGACCCGAGCGCTGATGAAGATCGCGGTCAGTGGTGGAAAATTTTTAATGATCCAATTTTAGATGATTTAATAGTTAAGTTAAATAAAAACAATCAAGACATAGCATCTCTTAATGCCACATATAGAGAGTCTTTGCATTTGGTGGAAGAAGCAAGATCAGCTTATCTTCCAAGTGTGGGTGTAACAAATTCTATAACTTCAGCAAAAACAAATGAAGATTCAACTTCTACAAAAACGGTTGATAAAGACACTTCCTCACATTCAGTTTCTTTATATGCATCATGGGAGCTAGATACTTGGGGAAGCACTAAATACACCGTAGAATCAGATCTTGCAGCTGCAAAAGCTAACAAAGCTGAATTAGCATCAAAAACACTTTCTTTACAAAGCTCTTTAGCTCAATATTACTTTGAACTGCGTTCAGTAGATCAAACCCAAGAATTACTAGACGACATTGTATTAGCAAATCAAAAACTTCTGAACTTCACAAAAAGTAATTATAAAGCAGGCGTAATGGATGAATCAGATCTATTAAACGCTGAGAACTCTCTTTCTAATGCTGAATCAGATGCAGAAAATAATAAAAATACTCGTACTAACTATGAGCACGCAATAGCAGTGCTAGTTGGAGAATCCCCATCAAAATTTAATCTAACTCCAGTAAAAGATTATAAGTTTAGTAATATTACCGTGCCAATGGCCTTTCCTTCAGAGTTATTAGAACGCAGGCCCGACATTTCTCAGGCAGAAGAACTTATAAAGCAAGCCAATGCTGAAGTTGGCTTAACTTACACAGCTTTCTTTCCAAGCACTACTATTTCCTCCAATTTCACAATGAGTGGAGATGGTCTGGGAAATTTACTATCTATGCCAAACTTTGTATGGTCAGTTGGGCCGCGAATGGCCTTAGGGTTGTTTGATGGAAATGCAAGGATGGAAAAAACTAAAGCTGCAAGAGCTGCTTATGATGCATCCGTGGCATCATATCGTCAAACTGTTCTTTCTGCTTTTTCAGATGTTGAAAATCAATTATCTTCAGTCAAATATTTAACTAAACAAACAAAAGCACTTAATAAAACTGCTAGTAATAGTAAAAACCTCCTGGATATAACCTTTAAGCAGTATCTGGCTGGAATAGTTGATTATTCAAAAATTCTTAATAGCCAAATCACCTATTACAATGCTAAAAAGTCTGCCATTGAGATGGAAAACTCAAAAAGACTGTCTAAAATTGCTTTAATCAAAGCTCTTGGAGGCGGTTGGAGCAATAAAGATCTATAATTAATATCTTTCTAGAAAACTAAGAAGCCATTGTTTTATAACCTTTAATATTGACATTGATACTCTTCTATAATACACAATACTAATTGTATAGAACAAATCGAATAGATAAAATAGGTAATTTAATATGGCTAAAATATCTAAGATAGCAAATAAAATCACAACGACCAAAGATAATTCCCCCACAAAAAATACAGATACACTAAGTGAATTTAAGCTATCTGAAAAAGAAAATATAGCCACAGTAACTGAAGATAACTCACTCACAAAAAATGAAGAAATAAATACAGCAGAAAGTAACTCAACATCTATCATAGGAAAGGTAGTAAGTGCAATTACCATTACTGGAATATTAATAACCTTATCCAATTGCTTTAAGAAGAAACCAGAAGAAGGACAAGGCACTACCCCTTATACAGATGATGATAAACCAGATGGTGGAACCGGAGGAACACAAAAATCTTTCTTAGAAGAAGATTTTCCTAACGGAGATGAAGACGAAGATCCTGACTATGAAGATGATAAAGAGGGAGATACCGATTCTGAATCAGATGATGAGGATTCTGATTACGAAAAGGAAGACCCTTTCGGTGATTCTACTGAGGAAGATCTTCATAAAGATAATATTATAGGAAGACGTGATAATGGAGAGGGATATTATACTAGAAACTCTCACAACAATGGAGAAGGAGAAGATCCTACAGATGCATCATTAAAGCATAGCGAATATAATTTAGGAGTGGCTGGAATAGCAACAATGTTTTTTACTGTCTATTCTGGAAATTTAGGAAGCTTGGAATCCTCATTATCTGAAGTTTCAGGAAGCATTTCTAATGTATTTGATGGCTATGCAACTATTATCTGATAAAAGTTAATTATTTTACATTAAATAATTGACATTAAACTATATTTATATTATACATCTAAACAAGATTAATTAACATTAACCTACAGCAATCTAACGGAGAAAATCATGAGATTAAAAAACATTATTTTGGCTGGTATTTTAAGCACAACAGCTCTAACTGTATCAGCTAACGAAAATGCCAAAGATTTTTATGCACAGCTTAACGCTGGTGTAGCATATGGACAAAAACCAAAAGGTGACTTTTCGCAAGGAACATTAAGTAATAGCCCGTTATATGGTTTTGCTGTGGGTTACAAATTCTATGAAGGATTCCGTGCAGATTTAAGTTTAGATTATAGATCTGGATTCAATAATAATTATATTGATTCAGAAGTAGAAGAAGATGGTGACACCAGTACTACATCATATAATATAAATGTTAAATCATTAGCAATGATGGCAAATTTTTACTATGACGTAGTAGAAATAAACGGATTCACTCCTTACATAACAACTGGTCTTGGAGTTTCAAGAAATACAACTGGACAATTGTCAGAAGTAACAACTAATCCTAGTGAAGACACTGTATATGTTAGTTATCCTGGAAAAATACATACAGATTTTGCTTGGAAAGTTGGCTTAGGAAGCACATACAAAATTAACCAAAATTTTGATTTAGACATACGCTACCAATATGCTGATTTAGGTAAATTCAAAACAGGCAATGTGGCCACATTAGATGGATCATTAGTTGAAACAGAAAGAAAAACTGGAAAAATTAAATCACATGAAGTTTTAATGGGAATAGCGTATAAATTTTAAATTAATAAAGCGAGGACTGAATGGCTAAAAACTTAGGAAGACAAAAGATAAAAGAAAAAAAAGCTACAAAAAAAGCCGAAGCAGCAAGAGTAGCTGAGGAAAATCAATTCAATCAAGATTTTGATAACTATATAAAAGAAACAATTGAAAAAGTAAAAGAACTATTTAATGCTAAAATAAATGTTGGAGACTTCCCAAATCAAGCAGAGCTTGATAATGTTAAGATTAATCTTCTAAACAATTATGCAAATATATTAAAACAAGCGGAAGGTAAAAACTTATCTCCAGAAGATAGCAAAAAGGTAAAGATTATACAAAAAGCTTCTCAAGAAATTTCAGCAAAATTAGACGCTTTATATGTTGAAATAAACCAAACTATTAACAGTAAGAAACAAGATAGAGATGCAGAGAAAGAAAAATTCACAGCAGACAAAACCAAAACAGTTATAGATAGCATAAAAGATTTTCATTCCAAAAATGGTGATCTAAACTCACTAAATAAAGAGCTTAAATCACTTAAATTTTATGAACAAAAAGTTAGAGATATCGTAGAAAATGGAGATAATTCTCAATCAAGCTTTGATGCGAGCAAGTTTGTTGATAATGCTAATAAAGTTCGCTCCCCAGAGGGAAAAAAGCTCCTAACTGAAATATCTTTAATAGACTATACTAAAAACTCTGAAGCTAATACTTATAAGTTAAATATGTATCATAATATTCTTGAGGAATTATGCGATAAATTAACTGAAGTTGTAGAAGATGCCGCTGAAAAACAACGACTAGCTGACGAAGCTGCTGAAAAACAACGACTAGCTGACGAAGCCGCTGCTGAAGAGAAAGCAAAAGAAAAAGCTGCTGCTGATGAAAAAACTTCTCAAACTAATATAGTGAAAGTTTTAGAGTTACCTGAAGATAAAGCTTTGAATATCTTAACAGAGAAATGCACTGCAATTGAAGATGATACCTCATGTGATGAATCATCAAATCACCTAGTGAGCATAGAAAAAAATCATTTTTGCTGCCCTCATGGGAACTTCTTAGAAGATTACACTTTAGTTGTTTCAGGAGACACTGCTACAGATTCATCATCAGATCTATAATAAATTAATGATAAAAGCCAACCTCACTAAAAGGTTGGCTTTTCTTTTTTTAAAACTCCTCTACTCCCCTTCTCTATCATAAGATTTTCTTGCAATTTCTCACTATTAACAATATGATTATCAGGAATTATTAATATATGAGCTAATATATGCGCTGCCCCTTTTGTGGAGATGAAGATACTCAAGTAAAAGACTCAAGACCTTCTGAAGATAAATCTTCAGTTCGTCGTCGTAGATTTTGTGATAAATGCGATTCTAGGTTCACAACAATAGAACGTATTCAAATGAGAGATTTTCTTGTTATTAAAAAAAATGGAGATAAAAAACCTTTTGATCGTGATAAAATTACTAGGGCTATAAGCACTGCTCTTCGCAAAAGAATGATTTCATTAGAAAAAATAGATAATATTGTAAACACTCTAGTTTCTAATTTAGAAAGCCTGAATGAAGGAGAAATTTCTACCAATGTTATAGGTGAAGCAATTATGAAAGAACTTTCTAAAATTGATCAAGTAGCTTATGTTAGATTTGCTTCTGTATATAAAGACTTCAGCACTGCTGCAAATTTTGAAGAGTTCATTCATGATCAATTAGGTAAAAATGAAAAATAAACTAAAACATATTGCTATCATTATGGACGGCAATAGTCGCTGGGCTGCAAAACATGGCTTATCCACTGCTATGGGACATAAACAAGGTGCCGAAGCCGCTAGAAAAACCCTTATTAGCTGTTTGAAACTAAAAATACCTTATTTAACTTTATATACCTTCTCTTCAGAAAATTGGCATCGAGACCCCAGAGAAGTTAATGATTTGATGGAATTACTTAAATTTTATCTTTCCAATGAATTGAATTTACTAGTGGAACAAAAGGTTAGCATTAAAATAATTGGAGATAAGAGTAAATTTTCTGAGGACCTTAGAGAATTAATTGATAAATGCGAGGAAGAAACAAAAAACAATACTAGGTTATATTTACAAATTGCTCTTAGCTACGGAGCAAGAGAAGAAATTATTAATGCTCAAAAAAAACTTTGCAGTGATCTTATTTGTGGTAAAATAAATAAGCAAGATATAAATGAAGATTTGTTCTCTAGCTATCTATACACTGACAAAGTTCCAGATCCAGATCTGCTAATTAGAACTAGTGGTGAACATAGAATAAGTAACTTTCTTCTTTGGCAAATTGCATATAGTGAACTTTATTTTACTAAAACATTATGGCCAGACTTTAATTCAACTCATTTGCGTAAGGCCATAAATAACTATTATAAAAGGGAGAGACGTTATGGTTTATAAAGGAAAAATATCTAATTTTACTTTAAGACTAATTTCTGCATGTATATTAGCACCACTAGTACTCTTAATAATAAATTTATCAGGATTCTATTTCACAACCTTAGTATTAGCGATTGCTATTATTATGGGAGGAGAATGGTTATACATAACAGAAAAGAAAAATAATATATGGAAGATATCTGGAGTTGTGTATATTCTATTAGCAAGCATTTCTCTACTTTGGATCATACAGCAAGATTCTATTCTTAATGGAGTAGTCAAATTTAATGGCGTTGCAACAGTTATTTCAATATTTGTGTTAGTCTGGGCAAATGATATAGGTGGATATATTTTTGGTAAACTCTTAGGTGGAAAAAAATTATGTCCTAAAGTTAGCCCTAATAAAACTTGGTTTGGTTTTTTTGGAGGAATTCTGTGCAGTGTAGCAATAAGCCCTGTTCTTGCAGAAAGTATGATTACTGGAGTAGTAGTAGCTGTATTTGCTTCTATTGGTGACTTAATTGAATCATGGGCAAAAAGAAAATGTGACGTAAAAAATAGCGGCAGCTTGATCCCCGGACATGGCGGACTACTTGACAGATTAGACGGAGTGCTCTTAGTGGCAATACTTGTTGCTTTAGGTGCTATCTGCCTACAGTAATAATTATTTCATTTATGCCCTATTCATACATAGGGCATAAAGCTTCCTATGTTTCTCCCCATTTTAATAAATATCTTGACCAAACTGCCAAGATTTTAAATAATACTCCAATGAAAAAGAGTCTTAAGGAATATGTATTATGCAATTATGGAAAAAAGTTTTAATTGGTCTAGCTCTCGGCGTATTCTTAGGATTGGTCTTAAAAGAAAATGTTGTATATCTTAAACCATTTGGTGACCTGTTCATTCGCTTAATAAAAATGATTATTGTTCCGCTAATATTCTTTGCCATTGTTGGAGGGATTACTAGTGCTCAAAATTCAGAAATACTAGGTAGAGTAGGATTAAAAGCATCGCTTGCTTATGTTGCTACCACGATTTTTGCTGTGATAATTGGTTTAAGTGTTGGAAGTTTTTTCAAACCAGGTTCTGGAATAATATTAGATTTTGATAGCGAAGCCGCTGAATTGCCTAAAGGAACCAGCATAACTAATATAATGAACTCTATTTTAGAAATAGTTCCAGATAATGCAATTGGAGCAATGGCCCAAGGATCCATACTCCAAGTGGTGTTTTTTGCTCTTTTCACAGGAATTACTGTTAATAAACTAGATTTAAAATCTTCAAAAAAGATTATAGATATAATTCAAGTTTCATCAAATTTGGTTTTTAAAATGGTTCATCTTATAATTCAATTATCACCATTGGCTGCCTGCGCTTTAACAGCATGGGTAATTGGAATACAGGGGCTTGAAATACTAATTAACCTAATAAAATTAGTCTTATGTGCTTATTTAGCTTTTGGTATTCAATATTTAATATTTGGTCTAATGATTTATGTATTCACCAATCTTTCACCCAAACAGTTCTTTAGAAAGAGCTTGGAATACCAAACAATATCCTTTTCTACTAGCAGCAGTAAAGCAGCTCTTCCTACCACTATTAAGGTATGCCAAGAAAAATTAGGTGTTTCCAAATTTAGCTCATCCTTTGTTCTGCCGCTTGGTGCTTCAATTAACATGGACGGTATAGCTATTTATATAACAATATGTGCATTATTCTTTGCCCAAGCAACTGGAAAGATTTTAGGAATTAGTGATTATAGTATTATTATTTTAACAGGAACTTTAGGATCCATTGGTGGAGCTGGAATTCCAGGAGGAACTATTGTTATGCTACCAATGGTTTTAGGAGCTGTTGGGCTACCTATTGAAGGAATAGCACTAATCGCAGGAATAGATCGTATTATAGATATGATGCGCACAACAATTAGCATAACTGGAGATGCTGCAGTGACCCTCTGTATTGATCATTCAGAGGGACTGTTAGATAAAAAGAAATATGAAAGTTAATTTTTAAGCAACCTTAGTTGAAGAAACAAAGCTAGTCATTTTTTCCATAGCTTTTTCTTCAATCTGCCTGATTCTTTCTTTAGATACAGAAAAATGACAGCTTAAATCTTCAAGAGTCATCGGAGAGTCACTAAGTTTTCTAGCAGTAATTATGTATTGCTCGCGCTCATTAAGTTGAGACATAGCACTCTGCAACATATTCTTACGATTCTTTTGCTCTTGGAGCTTAAGACAAACTATTTCCTGACTTGCACGAGTCTCTGGTATAAGATCAAGCAAACTTCCTCCATCTTCTTCCCCCACTGGATCATCTAAAAACTTATCTTGTTTTAGTCTAACATCCATTTCAGCAACTTCTGACTCTGCTACATTAAGCTCGGATGCAACCTGACCGTAATCATCGCTATTAAAATCACGTCCTTCTGTATTAAAAATTTTTCTCTTTAACCTACCAAGATTAAAGAATAACTTCTTTTGAGCAGCAGTTGTACCAATCTTTACTAAAGACCATGATTTTAAAATATATTCTTGAATTGAAGCTCTAATCCACCACATAGCGTATGTAGAAAGTCTAATACCCCTTTCAGGATCAAACTTCTTTACCGCCTGCATTAAACCAATATTACCTTCAGAAACAAGTTCTACTACCGGAAGACCATAATTACGGAAGGACATAGCAACTTTTGCTACTAATTTAAGATGACTCTCGACCAATTTTTGTGCAGCAGACATATCTTGATCTTCACTATAACGCTTAGACAATATATATTCCTCAGATTGTTCTAGAGAAGGTATATTATTTATTGTGCGCAAATAATCTAAGAATCCAGTATTGCTGTCACTAATTGCTGGTAAATAACTTGACATCTATCTCCCTCCTAAATATATAGGTTTCTTTGTGTATTAAGATAATAGGGGTAGATCGATTTTTCAAGCCCCTATCGCGTATTATAATAGAAAAACATCTATTTGGCTAGTTAATATTTTAATTTTTTCTCTTGGTAGCAGCTTGATGATAATCTGGCTTAAATTAACACATAATTAATCATTTGAACATACAATACATCTATTCAAAAAACTGCCAGTCTATAGTTGTTTTTAAGTAAATTACCGCAAAGTAACAGCATTTAGGAGCTACCTTCAAAGTATAGAGGATAATAATATGACAAAATCAAAAGAAGAATTAATATCAGAGCAAACAAATATAATTCTTAACCTTATAGAGCAGAATTTGCCTGCTAGAGAATTTAAAGAAAAATTAGATGATATTCCTAAGTTAAAACTTCAAGCTCTAAAAAATGCACTAGAAACAACCAAAACAAAAAAAAGCACATCACAGAATTTATCCTATTTAAATAGAAAAAAATTAGAGAAAGATGTAGGAGAAGTAAAAAAAGAAAAATCTGGTCATAATCCATTTTACTCATCCGGGGCTAAAGATTACGGAGTTTCCCCAGGGAACAAAGCAAAAAAATCTATAAAACAAGGAGAACAAGAAAAAGAGAAACATAAAAATATTTGGTTTGCAAAGCAAGGGGCCACTGCTGATACCGCTATTGGTGAAGACGATGACTATTCATCTGATGGTAGCACTGATTATTCAGATGATGAAAGCTATAACTCCCAAAGTCAAGAACACTCTCCATTTATTCAATCCAATCTTTTTAACCGCAGTAGATCATATTCTTTATCTTCAGATGATGACAGCTCGGATGATGAATCAGATATTTCTTACAATGATGAATTTAATTCTTTAGATAGAACCACTCTTCCCTCTGAATCTTCTAATCGTAGTACCCCTAATATCATAGAAGGAGATGAAGAAAACATAGAACACTATGATGGAAAAGGAGAAGATGTTTCTGAAATTCTTGGCACCAATCTTTCTCATTTATATTTAGACTCAGAAAGAGAATCTCCTAAAATAAGAATTTTAGTAGAAAATGAAAAAACGTCTGTTGTTTCAAAAGGACTAAAAGATTACAAAGATTATTATGAATATAAATCCGAATTAGAAAGAGACAGAAGATTTGGCAGAAAAGTTGAAGAACCATATATCTCTGGATTTGGTAAATGTTTTGCTACAAGCTATTTAGTGGCAGACCCTGATATGAATGCCACGAATATAGGTTTCTTAACCGAAGGAAATAATAAAACCTTTGCTAGAATAGATTTTGGTAAAGCTTTATCTTATCAATCAATAGGAACTTCTAACCAATTTGAAGATAGATTATTAAATCTTACTCCACGATCATATACTGAGAAAATGTTTCAAGGAATAGACTTTGCTGGAGAAATTGAAGCCACAGCCTCAAGATTTGATCAATCCAATACAGAAGCAGTTATAGAATTCACAATGAAAAATTTACGCGAAGCTTATGGGAATGAGTTCTTAAATAACCCAGAAATTAGTGAACCCCTTAAAAGAAGGATGAGATTCAGCCCTGAAGAGGAGTTAACCGAAGAATCAATAAAAAGAAGAGTCTGTCACTATATGCAGAATTCTTGCGTAAATCTACGTAATATGGCGGAAAGCAAAATGCAAGAAATTTTTCCTTCTCACCCTAGAGATGCTCTGGACGCATATAAAGAATCTATGGTGAATGGAAAAATAGATTATGGAAAATTTATGACTCAAATAGAAAAAAAGGGCGTAGATTTTAAAAACCCAGATCATTTCAATACCTTAAAAGCAAAAGAAACTTCGAGTCCTATGCTTACTTCCTTAATTGAGGCTAAAGAATCTATTACAAAGCTTTCTTCTATATCACAACAAAAGAAACCTATGATCAATATTAAAAAACAAACCGTTTCTAGAGGTCGCTAACTTATGGAATTTTTCTAGCTTTGTTAATTAGCATTACTGGAATACCATCGATTATAGGATAAGCAAGTTTACTCTCTAAACTAACTAATTCTTGTTTATCCTTATCATATATCAGCTTTGTTTTACTCAAAGGACAGACTAATAGATCAAGTAATTCTTCTATATTTTGCATTTTCTAAAACCATTTTTATCTAACTTAGATTCAAGATAAGTATAACTATAAAACTAAGAATTTGTACAGGATTAACTATTTATTTATCTTTCAAAGAGATACTAAATAATAAATCATAACTATATAATATTAACATGCCTCCTAAACTTACCGCAAAAAAGATCAAAACTCTACAAAAAGAAAGAGAAAAAAAAATAAAGGAGCAAGCTCAATTAATATTAGATATAGCTAAAAAAGACCCCCCTAACTTACAATCTGAATTAGAGAAATTGGGCCAGCAAAAGGTGATTAAAGCTGATGCCTTAGAACTAGCTTTAACAACTATGAGATCTGCTCCACAGCATTTTTCTTCAAATCAAATAAACTCCGTCACTTCCGCATGGGATACGCAAAGACTATCCTCACCAAAAATAAATAGAAGTTTAGAAAAAACAGGATCTAAAAAAATAGGAGTTTCTCAAGGGGGAGAATTTCGCAAATTACCTAAAAATGAAAAAAAGAATGACTTAAAGCATAATAAAACAGTACTGCTTAAAGAATCGGGAACCCTATACCAGCCCAACAACCAAGGAGAGCAAATTTGTGAATATTTAACTATGAATCTAGCTGGGGCACGAGGGAGTCAATTTTATCCAAAAGGACGGTTATATAACCATGAAGGAAAAACCTTATTATCTTCTACATTTATAGATAATTTTCAAACTATTGAATCATACACACAAAAAACCGGAGATAAAACAAGTTTCAAATTAACAAAAGATGCCAAAGGTTTTGGCAGAGTATTTGCCGACAATGCTTTATTTGCTGATTTTGATTCTCAAGCAGGAAATGTCGGTCTAAAAACCCTTCCAGACGGCAGCAAGCACTGGACAAGAATAGATTATGGAAAAGGTCTATCTTATAGCACAACTAAAGATGCCATAACTACTAAAAAACTAATGATACATCTTTCTGGCAGAACATATAGCGAAGAAATGTTTCAAGGAGCTGAATTTGCTTGTGATCTATACCAAGCTACAAATGATATTGATATAGATAGATATAAAAATATCATCGACATCTCTTTTAAAAATTTAAAAAAAGCAAAAGGTGATGATTACTTAAGCCATCCAGAAACTCAAGATGAATTAAAAAGTAGATTTAGCCTTCCAGAAGAAACTGTAGTAACTGAAGAACTGATAAAAGAGACTATTATTAGCAATACAATCAGATTAAAAGAAGAATTAAAGGAAATGGCAAAAGAAGCAGCTAAAGAAGCTATAAAAGAAGCTGTTAAGAACAAAGATATTAAATCTCTCCAACTCCTAAATCAACATACGCCAGAAACTGTTAATAACTTTATAAAAGAAGCCATAAAGGACAAAGAAACTAAATCCATAAAAAAAATGTTAAAGCTCAGTACTAAACTTTCTCCATCTCCTCTAAAACAGGCTCTAAATAATAACGAACCTGAATTAGCTATCAATATGGTAAAACATGGATTCAGTCTAAAAAAAGAAGAAGTAAGTCAAGATACAAAAAAATCTATATTAAAGTCTAGCAGTCTTATTAAG
>JAOARE010000023.1 GCA_025210695.1 Rickettsiales bacterium | reverse complement strand
CCTAATTACAGTATCGCTAAATAATCACCAATTTGATGCTTTGGTATCTTTTACTTTTAACGTAGGAGTTGGAGCTTTACAGAGATCCACCTTAAGATCCAAAGTCAACCGAGCAGAACATGAACAAGTGCCGACTGAATTCATGCGTTGGGTTTATGCAGGTGGCAAAAGAATTATAGGATTAGTCAGAAGACGTAAAGCTGAATTAGAGCTCTATTTAACCTAACTTAATAAGCCCAAACAAAAATAAACAACCAAACATTACAGAATAATTTCTCTATAAACATGAGGGATTTAACTTTCCTCTTATGGTCTGTCAAACCGTAAGGGGATTTTTTTTACAACCTTAATAAAGGAAGCAAATTATGGCACAACTAAATGTTTACAATCAAAATTTAACAAATGAAACTTTACCACAAATCTTCAATTTTGAAGGTAGCAAAGTAAGAGTAATTCTAGATAAACAAGGAGATCCTTGGTTTATGGCTAATGAAATGGCTAAAATATTAGGATATCGCATGGCTAGCGATGCAACAAGAATTTTAGAGCCTGATGAAAAGGGTACTCACAATTTGCGTACCCTTGGGGGAATACAAAAATTAAGCACTGTAAATGAATCAGGTCTTTACTCTTTGATTTTTGCAAGTCGCAAATCAGAAGCTAAGACTTTCAAAAAATGGGTAACTAGTGAAGTGCTACCAACAATTCGTAAAACTGGCGGTTATGGTAAACAAGTTAATCTAAGTGATCCTAAGTTATTACATCAGCTTGTACTGGACTACACGGATAGGGTAATAAAGCTTGAAAGTAAACTTGCAAATGATCAGCCAAAAGTAGATTTTTACGATGATTTTATTAACGCTGATGGTTTGTATAATCTTCAGAACGCAGCTAGAGCTTTAGGTTTGAATCCAAATTTATTTATCAATTCTTTGAAAAATAATTATTTGTTTTATCAAGGAAGGGCTTTGGTTCCATATCAACGTTATAAGACTCAAGGTTTGTTCGTTGTTAAGTCAAATGTAGCTGATAATCAAGCATATTATCAGACTTATGTTACTCCAAAGGGAATAGAGTATTTTGCTAAACAGCAGAATTATTTGAAAGCTAGCTAGAGGTGAGTGGAGGCAATATGAAGAATCAAATTCACTCTACAGCCAGTAGACCATACACAGGTAGAGAGAAGGTATCTGAGATAGCTTCTCTGCTCCATATGGCAATTTGGAGACTGGAGAAAAGAAAAAGAGAGAAAAATCTTCAGAAACCTCTGGACTCTTGTTCGAAATGGAGCGTTAATCCAGCTCCAACCAGACGATTTGGAGGATAACATGAATATATCAATGGTTAAACAAGTTCTAGAATTAGAAAGAATGACAGCAGTAGAGCTAAGAAAAGTTTATAATAATCTTTTTAGTGTTCCCTGTACTGGTACTGCAAATAAAGAACAGTTGATCCCGAAGCTTGCTTATAAAATACAAGAATTAGCCTTAGGCGGTTTAAAGGAATCAACTAAAGCTAAGCTTGATTCAATTGCTAAAAATAGTATGACTGGAGTTAAAAATAAACATTGTGATTTATTGCCAGGTACTAAGATTTGCAAAGAGTATGATGGTACTATTCATCAGGTGGAAGTGCTGAAAGATGGATTTGAGTATAACGGTCAGAAATGGAAGAGTTTGTCAGCTATAGCGACTAAGATTACTGGCACCAAATGGAATGGGCCAAAGTTTTTTGGGATGCGAGGTTAAGGGATTATTATGAATATTGTTGAGAATAAAGAAAAGATCAAAATAAGATGTGCAATCTACACCAGAAAATCTCACGATGAAGGTTTAGAGCAATCATTTAATTCATTAGATGCACAAAGATTAGCAGCTGAAAGTTTTATTGCATCTCAATCCCATGAAGGTTGGGAGTGTCTGCCAACTTTATACAATGATGGTGGGTATTCTGGTGGTAATATGGAAAGGCCTGGCTTACAAAAATTATTGCAAGATATTAGAGATGGTAAAATAGATTGTATAGTAGTTTATAAAATAGATCGATTAACTAGATCGTTATTAGATTTTGCAGAAATTATAAAGCTTTTAGATGAGTGTAAATGCAGCTTTGTAGCCGTAACCCAGTCCTTTAATACCAGTAACTCTATGGGTAGGTTAATGCTCAATGTCTTACTTAGCTTTGCTCAATATGAAAGAGAACTAACATCGGAAAGAATCAGAGATAAATTTGCAGCATCCTATAAACAAGGAATTTGGATGGGAGGCGTGCCTCCATTGGGTTATGATCCAAAAAACAGAGAATTAATCATCAATGAAGATGAAGCTAAAACAGTACGATTGATATACCAAAAGTTTCTAGAGTTAGAGTCAGTGATGGCAACAGCCAAAATAATGAACCAGTTAGGATATAAAAGTAAAACTTGGACTTCTAAAAAAGGTAAACAGTATCAAGGTAAATCCTTTAATAAGAACCTGATCCGCTACATTTTAAAGAATCCAATTTACGCCGGAAAGATTGCTTGTAAAGGTAAGTTATATCAAGGAAGGCATAAAGCAATTATTGAAGAAGAAATATGGAAAAGAGTTCAGGTTTTACTTACTTCTGATAAAGTTAACACTGTAGTTAATCCTATTAGCAGAATTAATTCAGCAGCTTTACTGAAAGGTTTGCTAATTTGTGGATGTTGTGGTGCCAAGATGACTCCAACTTATTGCTCTAAAAAAATGGTATACGCTATCGCTATTATTCATGTGGTAGCAAAGTAAGAGGGATTCATAATAATTGTGATATTAAAAATATTTCTGCAGCAGAAGTAGAAGGCGTGGTTGTTGGTAAAATCCTACAACTCTTAAAATCACCAGAAATAGTTGCTCATGCAATAGCTAAGGCTTCCATAGATAATGAGAATAACGAAGAGTCATTATCAGATGTTCAAATTATAGAAGCACTTAAAGATGCAAGCAAAGTTTGGGATGAGTTGTTTCCCGTTGAACAGGCGAGGATTACTAGAATGTTCATTAGTCGAGTGATCCTTAAATCTGATGGATTGGACATCAAGATTTATAATGAAGGTTTAAATTTACTGACAAAAGAACTAATAGGGGAGGCGGCATAATGGAAAGCTCAGCTATACAAACTGAAGAAAGTACTATTAGTATATTTGTTCCAATGGTTATAAAGAAACGAAGAGGTAGGGGAAGTGTTTCTATAATTACTCCTCAAAATAAAACATTACCAATGGAAGAAAAACCAAGTCATGATTTTAGGTTGATTAATGCATTAGCTAAAGCTCATAGGTTACAACAGAAAATGGAGCAAGATCCTGAACAGACTATTAGCTCTTTAGCTGCAAAAGAAGGTCTAACTCATGCATATGTAGGTAGACTTCTACGTCTGAATTTATTGGCACCAGATGTAGTTGAAGCTATTTTAGAAGGTAGACAACCAAAGGGGTTAAAGGTAATAGATTTTCTGAGGAAAGAGATACCGTTACTATGGGAAGAACAAAGAGAGAAGTTTGGGTTTTCAACATTATGAGTTATCGCTTTTTTTGTTAACTATTGTTTACCAATTATTTTGTATGGTGATTGACTTTTCTTCATCTATTTGAGATAATGGTTTTATATTGATGACAGCTATACTTACTAAGTTGATCAGAATATAAATTGACGGAGAAATTTTATGAGTGAATTTAATAAAGTAACCATAGGACGTAGTCCACATGATGAAGAATGTCTTATCAATGGATTAATTAGGGATTTTGAGAATGCCAAGGATAAAAAAAATTTAAGTATTGTGGGCGGCACTATTAGCCTCGGACTAGATAATGATTTGCATAGCAACGACTTTGTTGGTGATACACTACCATCTAATACAACTCAAGATTAAGTCCATGTCAAATTCTACTGTGCCTGAAGTTTTGGCATCAGACGCTGTTTTAGTTGATACAGTCTCTACAAACTATACGGAGTTTAATAGCATTCTTTATAATGCAATTGTAAGCGGGAACATTAAAGAGGTTAGTTCTTTCGTGCTTAACTCAACCACTATTCCATTTTTTATATACAAAAATAAATATTTTGTTGAATTGGCATATTCTAACAGACAACTCGAATCAGCTGAAATTTTGATCAGTAATGGGGCAGTGTTTGATGTTAAGTCGATATTTTTAATAAATGATTTTTCTTGTAGTCAAAAAAATCATATTGATAGAATAAGGCCTTATATGACGAATATTCAATATAATGCTGTTATCAACCTCATTGATGCATATGGGTGTCAAAACAAGTTAGATAAAACTGTTATTTTCAATGAAGATATTTGCATAAAAATAGATCAATATTTATTGGATCATACCATATCAAATATCAAAGATACATCACCAATACTGCAATATTATAATAGCATGCAGAATATTCCTAGTAACATAGTAGGTGAAGTAATGAAAGGCATAATTGGATTGAGTTATGAGATCTATAGTCCATTTATTATCATGCCCATAGGAACAAGAACATATTTCGATGCAGCAAATATTGGTCGTAGTAATCAGTCAGATTTTGTATATTTACCGGTAAATAACTATGACAGAGAGGAATTAAGTTTTACTCTTCACGAATTTACACATTATTTACTTGAGGGGTTGGACGGACTTGATGGGTATGCATACTTTGATGTAAATTCTAAAAAAGAGTATGAAAAAGCGGCTAAAGCAACGCTCTTAAATGTTTTTACTATTTTTAGAAGAGAGATCGAAGTCGAAGACTATAAAATTATAGTGGAGAGTGAAAAGTATGATTCTTCGTTCGTGTGTAAGCTTTTAACAGATAATTCTATAATTAACTTATTTACATTTTTGAGTAATCCAGATAACGAATTAAGAACTACACTGCTTATGAATGAATATATAGGCAATTCTACTATACCTAGTTTGAATAAAAAAATAGTACTTGGTAACTTTATAAGATCAATAATGGAGCAAAATAGTATTTCACAAGATGACGCTTATGTATTAGCTCGTGTTGGAGAATTTATAAAAAGACCTGGTCATGAATTATCTAAAGAATTAATAGTAAGATTGGTTGAGTTAGAGACATATGGAATTAACTCTAAAACAATGGAAATATTCAATCCACTAAGGGAATATTGGGTAAGTTATATTAGCCCCAAGATTCAAGAAGTTATCAAAACATTGCCTGTTTCTTTTTGCAAGCAAGTGAAATCATCTGTTGCATTATCTGATAATATTCTAGATGTGGAAGCTCAGCAAAATATTGCAATGATAGGGGATGTTGATGCTTTAGATCAAGAACTTTAACATTTTTTTAGTAGCAACTCAACGTTAGTTAATATATTTTAATGGAGGATAAAATGGTAACAAAAGCTCAAATTGACCAACTTAAAGCTATAGAACAAACTATAGGCAGAAATAGTTTAGATAATATTTTAATAGCTAATAATATTGTTCCTGCAGTTCGCATTGCTGATTGGCATAATTTTTTAAATGGTCAGGTTAACGCATACAATTTTCTTATCCCTGCTACTAATTTGATATATCAAGCTGTGGATTGGATTGTGAATCCTGGTGGAATGATAACGGCTGCTTTTACTGGTTTTTATAATGCCCAAATTCCCGCTGCTATTGCAATCCCAGCGCCATTGGCTATACCTCCTACGCCAGACGTTGAGGAGTTTCTAGGTCAAGGGCATCAAGAAATCACCGGGTCATTATTATTATTTGGAGATTCAGGAAGTTAGTAAAAGATATTTGTTTGATTAATCAATACATTGATAAAACTTATCTATGTTCTTGAATTATTGCTTAAATGATCTCCGTTCTTGAGTCATTTTCTTCCTAAACCTTATAGGTTCTCATATTTAGCTAATACTATTTGAAGCTAGAAGTTTGTGAAAATCATTTGGAGTGGCAATTCTATCTAATTACGAACAGGCCTTGTACCCCAGTGTTTCCAAGGGTATTGTTGAATTAAAAAATCAATACCCTAAACGGAGAATGGAGATAAAATAGAAGCAAAATTGGTGAAAAATGAGGTTATTTGAGGTGATTTTTGCAAGTGAAGTTAACAACCCCATTTCGCTTTTTCGAAGCGCTAGAACAGGCAGATACTGGGTTGTAGAGTATGAAAAACGAAATCATAAAAATTAGTGGAGAGTGAGTTCAACTCAACGGAAAATGGTGGGCGATAGAAGATTTGAACTTCCGACCTCAGCGATGTCAACGCTGCGCTCTAACCAACTGAGCTAACCGCCCCTTATGCGGAAGTGAGCAGTATAGCTTCTAGATGAAATTATGGCAATAGAGTTTTTAGATAAAGTTACTAGAGAAATAAAAAAAGCGATCAAAAATGATCGCTTTTTAAGGGTATGTGAACTTAAGAATATATTATCCTTGACGGGCTTTTAAGCGTTTATTTTTTTTATGTAAAACAAACCTGCGTCCACGACGATTAACAACAAAGCAGTCTTTCTCTCTTTTTTTGGCGCTCTTTAAAGAGTTTACAATTTTCATAATTCTTCTCCTGTTATTTACAGCTCACCATTAAGCACTTATTTTCACTAATAGTCAATATATTTTTTGATATTTTTAGAAAGCTTTGATATATAGTGACGATATATAGTAACCTAAAGCGATGAAATTGATGAGGTCTTATGCAACCAAATGTAGTTTTACTAGCTGGAGGATGTGGAGAAAGATTATGGCCATTAAGTTCAGCCAAACATCCAAAACAATTTATAACTCTTCCTAGTGTAAATATTTCTAGTTTTCAGTTGTCCTTAAAACGAAGCCTTTCAATTACCTCTTCGCATAATATTATTATAGTTGCTAATGTTGACCATCAAAGATTACTTTGTCAGCAAATTTCTGATCTAGATTTAGATTATAATGATTTTGATATCATATTAGAGAAGTATAGCAATAATACGGGTGTGGCCGTATATTACGCTTGTCTTTTGCTTCTGCAAAAGAAAAATTATAATTTGACTTATTTCTTTCCTACAGATCATTTAATGTATAAAGAAAATGATTTCTTTGAAAAAGTTTTATTTAAGATGGCCCCAAATAGGATAAATCTTTTTGCTAAAAGAGTTTCTAATCCTTGTTCTAATTTTGGTTATATTGTTGTTGGAGAAAGTATTTCTTCTAATTATTACAAAATAGAGAAATTTATAGAAAAACCTGGATATAAAGAAATAGAAACTTTAAAACAAAATAATCAAAATCTATATATGAATCTTGGCATATATCTTGCGACTGCTTCTGTGTTATATGATGAGTTTAACAAATTTCATAAAAATTTGCCTTCTATTATATTTAATCTAAAAAATAATAAACATGAGGTTCTAGAAATATATAATAATGCGCCTATAGATAAAATGATTTCAGAAAACTCTAAGATACTTAATCTTTTAGAGGTTGTGTTTGAATGGAAAGACATAGGATCTATAGAAAGTTTATATCAATATTGTGCAGGCAGAAAATTAAGTTGTAAAATTAACCCAATGCATATTACAGAATTTAATGATAGAAACAAAGAGTTTGAATTGAGTGGTTCTGAAGATAGTGTTCAGATTATAAAAAGATAAGTCTCTATATTTGTATTTTTATTATGAACGACCACTATCCATTTTAGCTAGTTTTTCTCCTGCAAGAATATGTAAATGCATGTGAGGAACGCTCTGTAGTCCATGTTCTCCAATATTAGATAAAATTCTATAGCCGTTTTTATTGAGTTTTAAGTCTGAGCAAATATTTTGTACTACTTTATAAAAATGTCCAATCTCTTCAATAGATGCTTTTTCTGTAAAATCATCAAAGGAAATGTATTGCCCTTTAGGAATTACTAAAATATGAATGGGGGCCATTGGGTAAGCGTCTTTGATTGCCACAACTTGTTCATCTTCATAAAGTTTTTCTGCAGGAATTTCTCCTTTAATAATTTTAGCAAAAACGTTATTTGTGTCGTACATCATTATTTCTCTTGAAGTTATAGGTTGTTCAACGAAGCCTAAATGTATTATATGGTTCGTAGATCATTGACATAAAGGCTTCTTTTTATTGTTAAAGGGTTGCATATTTAAGAAAGTTATGCAATAGTTTAATAGAGATAACTCTAATAAGCTTTACTAATTGTGGGCTTTATAATCATTAATTATGAATCAGAAAAGAACTATAGAATCGACATTAAATTTGCTAGTGCCGTATCTTTTTGGCTTGTCACTTTTTATATTTTTTATAGCAGCGGGGTATAAATTATGGCTTGCTCAACATGAAGTAAGTAATCGTGGATTTGCTGTTCAGTATGAAGAGCCAAGTATGTCTGCTGAAGAAGAGGGATTGAATAGTAATAGTAAAAATCCAGAATTCATTCTTAATGAAGGAGAAACTTTAGGATCTATTTTAGATCAAGCTAATATCAGTAATAATGATGCAGCTGCCATAATAGAGGCCTTTTCTAAAAAATATAATCCACGTAAATTAAAAGCTGGGACGGTAGTAGAGTTTTCTTTTGAGAAAGGAAGAGATGGAGCTTCTTTGTTCAATAATATGTTAGTTAATATCAGTAATGTTAAGAAAATATCTGTCTCTCTTAATAGTAATAATGAGTTTTTAGCCTATGAGTTAACTATACCATTGGTTAAACAGGTTGTTCATCATAAGAGTGTAATTAAGAATAGTATTATAGGTACTGCTTTAGAGATGTCTATACCTTCAAATACTATTATGTCTATGATCAGGGCTTTTAGTTATGATGTTGATTTTCAAAGAGACATTAAAAACGGAGATCAATTGGAAGTGGTTGTAGAGAAATTCTATACGGAAGATGGAAAACTATCTCATACCGGGAATATTTTATATTCTAGTTTGGTGCTGCGTAATAAGAAGGTTTCTATTTACCATTTTGTTCATCCTGATGGGCAGGTTTCTTATTATAATGAAAAAGGTGAAAGTATTAAAAAAGAGTTTTTACGGACTCCCATTAATGCAGCAAGAATTTCTTCTAAATTTGGTATGCGTAATCATCCAGTTCATGGATATAGTAAGATGCACAAAGGGGTTGATTTTGCGGCTCCCACGGGGACTCCTATTTTAGCGGCTGGAAGCGGAGTAGTTGAGTTGGCTACTAATTTGAAAGGGTATGGAAAATATATTCGTATAAAGCATAATGGTACATATTCTACTGCTTATGGGCATGCAAGTCGCTTTGCTAAGGGAATCAAACCTGGTACTAAAGTTACTCAAGGTCAGGTAATAGCTTATGTAGGCAGTACTGGTGTTACTAGTGGTCCACATTTACATTATGAAGTATTAGAAAATGGTAAGCAGATTAATCCCTTGAAGTTTAAGTTTGCATCAAATAATGAAAAGCTTGCAGGCAAGCCTCTTGAGTTGTTTAGACAAAATAAGAAGAAGATAGATGAACAACTATCTCAAAGTTAATTTATAAAATCTAATTATTAATCTCGATATCTAGAATTATAATCTCCTTATTAGGCAATTTAATATTTTTCGGAAGAAAGCTAATTTTCTGATTGTAAAGCAAACTGCTTGATAAGACAACGCTCCTCTTAGAAAATCTTCTAATATCTGAGAATGATTTATTTATAGCCGGAGGAATGGAAGAGCTTCCTAAGATGAAGCTAGCTGGGGAAGAGCTTTTGTATATAACTTTGTTGTTGCCGTTAGAGATAGTATAATTAAAATATACTGTATCTCCGCATAGAATAGGACGATTTTTAATGTTTTTGTTTTCAAAAATACGAATTTTGTTTTGCCAATCTTTAAAGACAGGTTGTATGTTTAATATTTCTACATCAATAGTAACAAACTCATTTCCTGCAACCAATCCTTTTGCGCGTTTTTCATTTTGATAGGCCATTTTAGGAGGGACTATCAATCTTCTTATGCCTTCTTTTTTCATTCCTATAACCGTATGTTCTAATCCTTTTATTACTTGTCTTTCTCCTAGTGTGAATGTAGTAGGTTTTCCAGATTTATAAGTGTTTTCAATTTCTTGTCCGCTAACAAGTCTAATAATGTAATGCGCTGTGATTGTATCTCCGCATTCCGCTTGTTCTCCAATACCTTGGATAATATCTATGCTTGAATTATTATGATATGGGTTGGGCTCTTGGTCTTTGTTTCTGTCCTCATATATAGGAGGATTAAATAACACCCTTTCTAGCAATTCTTGCCCCTTATCTGTGTGCATTACATTATATAAAATATTAGAAAGTTTGTTGTTGGTTTCTGATATTTGTTGATTTTGTTTTCTATTTGTAGAAAACATAGCAGATGAAGATGCATTATTTCTTGTTCTTATTGTTTTTGTGCTTCTTTCTGGTGTTTTTGTAGAAGGTTGTGTTTCTATAATAGGTTTATTTTTTCCTTGTAGAGCAGTAGAAGGAGGATCTTCTGATAAAACTTCTAAGTAATATTTTGCATCTTCTAAAAACTTATATGCTGGAGCTTCTTTTATTGATGTTTTTATAGATAATTGTTTAGAGCTATTCATAAAGGCATAGATAGCAAAAGCAATTATTAAAGTAGTTATAAAACGCTTGCGCATAAGATTATACTCTTTGATAACACAAGAAAAATATACTGCTTCCCTATTTAATTTAAGGAAGCAGAGATTATTTTAATTAGAAAATTAGAAAGGAATTTCGTCGTCAATCTCTTCTGCGTTAAAATTCATATTTGAGGATGAAGGGTTGTTAGTGTGGTTCTCCCCGCCGTTGCGATTATCTAACATTAACAACACAGCTCCGAATCCCTGCAAAGCAATTTCAGTGGTGTAGCGTTCTATTCCACTATTATCCACCCATTTTCGAGTTTGCAGCGATCCTTCAATATAAAGCTTACTTCCTTTTTTAACATAATTTTTTATTATATTAACTAATCCGTCAGCGAAGACTACGATTCTATGCCACTCAGTGCGTTCTTTACGTTCTCCAGACATTTTATCTTTCCATGATTCTGAAGTAGCTAGAGTTATAGAAGCTATTTCTTTTCCATCTTGGGTAGTTCTTATTTCGGGGTCTTTTCCTACATTACCAATTAATGTAACTTTATTAATACTATTTGCCATTTTAAGTCCTTAAATTAAAAACATTTGAAGTGTTGTACAATATACATTAATGTATACCAAAATAATATAAGAACAAATAACTTTTTAGAGAGAATAAGAAATTTATGGATAATTTTATAAAAGTTAGGGGGGCTAAAGAGCATAACCTTAAAAACATTAATATAGATATCCCTAAGAATCAGTTAGTGGTAATAACTGGACTGAGTGGCTCAGGAAAATCTTCGCTTGCTTTTGATACTGTATATGCTGAAGGTCAGAGACGTTATGTGGAGAGCTTATCTTCATATGCTAGGCAATTCCTACAATTACAAAACAAGCCTAGTGTTGAATCTATTTCTGGTCTTTCTCCAGCAATTGCTATTGATCAGAAGACCACTTCAAGAAATCCAAGGTCTACAGTTGGTACAATAACAGAAATATATGATTATATCCGTTTGCTTTATTCTAGAATTGGTATTCCTTATTCGCCAGCAACTGGATTGCCCATTAAAAGTCAAACAGCTGTTCAAATTTCTGATGCTATACTAGAGTTGCCTTTGGGCACTAAGATTTATGTGTTAGCTCCCATTATTAGAAGTAAGAAAGGTGAGCATCGTAAAGAATTACTCCAATACAGAAAGCATGGCTATCAACGAGCTAGGATAGATGGTGTGATTTGTGAGTTAGATGACTTGCCAACAATAGATAAAAATAAAAAACACGATATAGAAATTTTGGTTGATAGGCTAATAATTGAAGAGGATTTAAGTGCTAGATTAAATGAAAGTATTGAAACGGCTTTGAAAATAGGAGACGGTCTATTATTTATTGAAGTTCTTGAGGGTTCTGGGCTTTATCAGGGAGAGCTTCTTAAATCTGGTCAATTATTTACATTTTCAGAGAAATTCTCTTGTCCCATATCTGGGTTTCAAATAAGTGAGATTGAACCAAGAATATTTTCTTTCAATAGCCCTTTTGGAGCTTGTCCTAAATGCCAAGGAATTGGGGTTGAGTTGTTTTTTGATCCAAACCTAATTATTCCTGATCACAATCTATCCCTTGGTGAGGATGCAATACTTCCTTGGAAAACTTCTAAAACTAAGTATCAGACTCAAACTCTAGATTGTTTAGCTGAACATTATAAAACTAGTATTCATCATCCATTCCACAAACTATCTTCAGAATTTCAGAATATAATTCTTTATGGATCTGGAGAAGAAGAAATAACTTTCAATTACAGTGATGGAATGCGTCGACAAACTATTGTAAAGCCTTTTGAAGGGGTAATACCAGGGCTTGAAAGATCTTTAAATGATGATAAAAGCTGGATGGAAGATGAGCTAAAGCATTTTCAGCGTGAGCGTAAATGTCAATCTTGTAACGGGCATCGTTTAAGAACTGAGTCTTTATGCATTAAAGTTGCCAATTATAATATTGGCGAAGTTAGTAATATGACCATAGATAATGCACTTAAATGGTTTGTTGATCTGCCCAACAAGCTAAATGATACTCACAATAAAATAGCTGATAGAGTTTTAAGAGAAATAAGAGAAAGATTAGGTTTTTTAAATAATGTTGGATTAGATTATCTTACTTTATCTAGAGAGTCTGGTACGTTATCGGGGGGTGAGAGCCAAAGAATACGTTTAGCTTCTCAAATAGGTTCTGGGTTAACAGGCGTGTTATATGTGCTAGATGAACCATCCATTGGGCTCCATCAACGAGATAATGATAAATTAATTGGCACTCTTAAGCGTCTTCGAGAGTTAGGAAACACGGTAATAGTAGTTGAGCATGATCATGAAACTATGTTATGCGCCGATCATCTTATAGATATTGGTCCTGGGGCAGGAGTTCATGGTGGATTAGTTGTGGCTCAGGGAACTCCAGAAAAGGTAAAGGCTATAGAAGGAAGTATTACAGGACAATATTTAAAAGGAACAAAATTCATTCCTATTCCTAAAGAAACTAGGAAATGGTCTTCGGACAAAATGATTACTCTTACAGGGGCGAAGGTGAACAATCTTAAAGATATTACAATAAATTTGCCTTTAGGTACTTTTACTTGTGTTACAGGAGTTTCTGGCGGTGGAAAGTCTAGCTTAGTGATTCATACTTTATATAAAGCTATTATTAAAAAGCTTGATAAAGCTAATGTTACCCCAGGTCGATATGATTCAATTAAGGGTGTTGAATATATCGATAAAGTGATTGAAATAGACCAATCTCCAATTGGTAGAACTCCAAGATCTAATCCTGCTACATATACAGGAGCATTTAATGCTATTCGTGATTGGTTTGTTGAGTTGCCAGACTCTAAAGCTAGAGGATATAAAGCTGGTAGGTTCTCATTTAATGTGAAAGGTGGAAGATGTGAGTCTTGCCAAGGTGATGGAGTAATAAAAATAGAAATGCATTTTCTTCCAGATGTTTATGTTAAATGTGAAGAATGTGATGGGGCAAGATATAATAGATCTACATTGGAAATAAAATACAAGAATCATTCAATTTCTGAAGTTTTAAAATTAACAGTTGATGATGCTCTTCAGCTTTTTTCTAATATTCCAGCAATATCTGAGAAGCTTAAGGCTCTTTCCGATGTTGGGCTTGGATATATTAAAATTGGTCAATCAGCCACCACTTTGTCTGGAGGAGAGGCTCAAAGAATTAAGTTGGCAAAAGAGTTGTCAAAACGTTCTACAGGCAGAACTTTGTATATTCTTGATGAGCCAACGACTGGATTGCATGCGGATGACGTAAACAAATTATTAGGAGTTCTTCATAAGCTGGTTAATCTTGGGAATACAGCTTTAATTATTGAGCATAATTTAGATGTTATTAAAACCGCTGATTATGTTGTGGATGTTGGTCCAGAAGGGGGAGAGCGTGGAGGAAGAATCGTTGCTTCAGGAACTCCACAGGATATTATAAAAGAAAAAGAAAGTATAACAGGTCATTATTTAAAATCATGCTTTTGAATATAAGGATTTAAATTTAAATTAAGTTTGTTATAGTGAGTCAGTAATTAATTTTTGAGGATTATCAATGTCATCATATCAGTATATTTATGTTATTAAAAGTTTGAAGAAAATGTATGGAACTAGAGAAGTAATAAAAGATCTTTATCTGTCCTTCTTTCCTGGAGCTAAAATTGGTGTTATTGGTCACAATGGGTCAGGTAAATCAACCTTGCTTAAAATTATGGCAGGGTTAGATAAAGATTTTACTGGAGAGGCATGGGCAGCAGAAGGAACTAAAATAGGTTATCTTCCTCAAGAGCCACAATTAGACCCTACTAAAAATGTATTTGAAAATATATTGGATGCTGTTGGTGAGAAAAGAGATTTACTTGCTAGATTTAATGAGGTAAGTGCAAAATTTGCAGAAGAGTTAACAGATGACCAAATGAATGCATTAATTGAAGAGCAAGGCGAGTTGCAAGAAAAAATAGATCACTTAAATGCTTGGGATTTAGAGCGTGAAATTCAAATTGCTATGGATGCTCTAAGATGTCCAGAGAAAGATTCTGTTGTTGATAATCTTTCTGGTGGAGAAAGAAGGAGGGTAGCGTTATGTAGGTTGTTGCTAGCTGCGCCGGATATTTTACTATTGGATGAGCCAACTAATCATTTAGATGCTGAGTCTATCTCATGGTTGGAAAATTATTTGAAAGAGTACAAGGGTACAGTGATTCTAGTAACCCATGATCGCTATTTTCTGGATAATGTAGTGGATTGGATCTTAGAGTTAGAACGCGGTGATGGAATACCATGGAAGGGTAATTACTCATCATGGCTTGAGCAAAAACAAAAACGTTTAGCGGAGGAAGAAAAATCTGAATCTAATAGACAGAAACAGTTAAAAGAAGAATTAGAATGGGTTAGACAATCTCCTAAAGCTCGTCAAACAAAAAGTAAAGCAAGAATTACGGCTTATGAAGAGTTGCGTGATAAGCAGAGAGATAAGTCAATGGGAGTTGCGCAAATTGTGATTCCAGATGGGCCAAGACTAGGAAATAATGTAATAGAAGCTGTTGGTTTAAGTAAGAGTTACGATGGGGTTGAGTTATTTAAAGATTTTAAATTTAAGATAGTTCCTGGAGCTATTGTTGGAGTGGTAGGTCCTAATGGAGTTGGTAAAACTACTTTATTCAGAATGATTACAGGACAAGAATCTCCTGATGAAGGTAAAATTACGTTAGGTGAGTCTGTTAAACTAGGTTATGTTGATCAGTCCAGAGATGCTTTAAAAGCGGATGCTAATGTTTGGGAAGAAATATCGGGTGGACAAGAAGAAATACAGCTAGGAAAGTCTACAATTAAAAGTCGTGCTTATTGTGCAGCTTTTAATTTTAAAGGAGGAGATCAACAAAAATTAGTTGGTAGTTTATCAGGTGGGGAACGTAATAGAGTGCATTTAGCTAAGATGTTAAAAGAAGGTGCTAATGTTATACTTCTTGATGAACCAACTAATGACTTAGATGTGGATACTTTGCGTGCATTAGAAGATGCGTTGCTTGAGTTTTCTGGATGTGCTATTATTATAAGTCATGATCGTTGGTTTTTAGATAGGATAGCTACGCATATCATAGCTTATGAGGGTGATCATGTGGAATTTTATGAAGGGAACTATCAGGATTATGATCAAGACCGTAGAATGAGATTAGGAATAGCAGAGGGTGAAGTAGAGAAATATAATCATAAAAAATTCTCTAGAACATAATGAGGTTATAAACAGTGGGGATTAGTTTAGCGAATGTAATTATAATTTTATTTATTGTGCTTATTTTATTTGGAGCAGGAAGGCTGCCAAAGGTTATGGGGGATTTAGGTAAAGGGATAAAAAACTTTAAAAATGCCCTAAAAGAAGAAAGTAGTACAGAGGATAATGAAACAAAACAACTTTCAAAAGAAGAAAAAAAGGATAACAATAAAGATTAGGCATATATGACAAGTCAACAGATTCCTGCTTCGCAGTTATTACAAGAATTAGTAGAGAAAAAAAAATCAACTAAAACTATAAGTCTTGGTGAAATTAACGAGCATTTGAATGAAAGAGGATTTGCATTGTTAATGATCTTATTTTCTTTTCCTATGGCTATTCCATTACCATATCCACCAGGTTTCACAACAATATTAGGGTTGCCTCTTCTATTTTTTTCCATTCAAATGCTATTGGGAATGGATAAGCCATCATTACCTGAATGGATTGCTAAAAAAACTATCCAAACTAGTCATTTAATGTTTGCTGTAGATAAATCTTCACCATATTTTTTAAAGTTAGAAAAACTATTAAAGCCAAGAATGGCTTATTTTAGCTCTATTCATGGAGAAAAATTAATAGGTTTTGTATCAATGCTTTGTGCTATTTCTATTGCGTTGCCTATTATTTTTGGTAATGCAGTTCCGAGCGCTGGTATTTTTATCATGGCTCTAGGTCTGCTTGGTAAAGATGGTTTGGTGATCATTATAGGGATTATTACTAGTATTATAGGATTATTTATTGCTTCTTTAGTAGTGTATTTATTTTTTTATGGTGCGAAAATGGCTGCTGGTGGATGGCTCAAAGATCTATACTTGTACTTGGTAAGTAATTTTGGTTCTCTTGGTGAATGATATAAATTGGGGAACTAGATGTTAAATAACCTTGCTATTATTCAAATACTTTTACCATTAGCTTCGGGATTGATTTTATTTATTTTACCAAAAAGAATTAGTTGGCTGTTTTCAGCTGTTTCCATTTTTTTTACAAGCTTAATCACTATAGTATTATTTAAGTTTTCTCTTGAAGGAACAGTGATAACTTATCATCTTGGTGGTTGGTCTTCCTTAATGGGGATAGAATATAAGCTGGATAGGCTTAGTACATTCTTCATGCTAATTATTTCTTCTGCTAGCTTCTTTATCATACTAGCAATGCGTAATTTGATATCTAATGAATTGAATCAAGAAAAAATCCCTTTGTTTTTTGGGGTGTTTCTTATAGCTATAGCTGGGTTATTGGGGCTTTGTGTTTCAAATGATATTTTTAATATTTATGTAATGCTAGAAGTTAATGCCATTGCCAGTTATGCTTTGGTTGGGGCTGCTAAGAAAGATGGTTCTCCTAAAGCTGCTTTTGATTATTTAATTTTTGGTACCATTGGATCGACCATGATTTTATTTGGTATTGGTTTTGTATATGCTTTGGTAGGGTCTTTAAATTTAACTGACATTTCTCGAGATATGCCGATGCTTCTAAATAACAATGCGGCTAGAGCTGGTGTTGGGTTAATGATATTCGGTATTTTAATGAAGGCAGCTTTGTTTCCTTTAAGTAAATGGTTAGTAGACATATATAGAGGAGCTCCATCTTTTGTAAGTGCTATGCTTGCAGCAACCTCTAATAAAGTAGGTATTTATTTGTTAGTTAGATTTTTCTTTGATGTCTTTAAGGTAAATCAATATCTATTTGATTATTTAAATATAACATTATTAATGCTAGCAGCATTTGCTATTTTTGCTTGCGCTATTTTAGCTTACAAACAAACAAATATAAAAAAGTTTCTTGCATATTCTAGTTTAAGTCAGATTGGATTTATTATTTTTTCTGTTGCTATTGCTAGTAACTTCGCTATATCTGGATTATTGATTTATTGTTTTACTCATGCATTAGAAAAGACAATGTTATTTTTAGCAGCAGGCTATCTTGCTGTTTGTGCGGGTAATGAAAATATTGTTAGTTTTGCTGGTCTTAGAAAAAGCCACCCATGGATTTGTATTTTAATTACTGTTAATTTGCTTAGCAATATAGGTGTTCCTATGACAGCTGGATTTGTTGGAAAATGGCAGCTTTTTAGGGCGGCTTTAGAGACAGATCTTTGGTATATTTTGATTATTTTATTGGCTACGTTATTTAGTTTTGCTTATGTATTTAAGTTTGTAGAGTTGATGATATTTGAGAAGCAAAAAGGAGAGGTTTTGCCAGTCATCAAAGATAGATCTTGTATTTCTATATTAAGTATAATAACTATTATAAATATATATATTGGAATTAATAATCAATATTTATTAGACGTGGTTCATCAAATAAGCTACTCGATACTCAAATGATTTTATTTTTATTAAATCTTATTTTACCAATTATTGCAGCTGCCGCTTCATTTGTTAAGAGCGCAATATTAGAGAGGACTATAATTGTTCTATCTAGTATTGGATTAGTGATTAACAATATTTTGTTTTTCTTTGTTTTTGAACAGCAAGATACAATATTTGTTTTCACAGAAGTATTGGATGGATATGAAATAGCTTTTAAGCCAGAATCAATATCTATTATATTTGCCTTGATGGTAAGTATATTATATTTAATGACTAACTTATATGGATTTGCTTTTTTAAAGGGACAGGAGCATTCTAGCTTAGGTAGAGATTTAAACCAAAGGATTCATTTCTTTTTTACTCCAATAGCGATTATGGCTACCATATGTATTGGTTATTCTGCTAACTTACTAACTTTATTTGTTTTTTATGAAGTTCTTACTTTTTCTACTTATCCATTAGTGATTCAATCTTTTTCTGATCATGCTCGAAGGTCTGGTAAGTTCTATCTAGCTACATTATTTGGTACATCAAGTTTCTTTATAATGTTTGCTTTGATTTATTTAGATAAATATTATGGTTCTAGTGATTTTAATATAGGAGGCATTTTTGATGAGCAGAGTTCGGTTAAAGATGCGCTAATTCTATTGGTTTGTTTTGTATTTGGTTTTAGTAAAACAGCAATCTTTCCATTGTATCAATGGCTGCCTAGAGCAATGGTGGCTCCGATACCGGTTAGTGCTCTCTTGCATGCTGTGGCAGTAGTTAAATCTGGTATCTTTGCTTTAATGAAAGTATTTGTCTATTTATTTGGTATGGATTATTTAAGCAGACTACATGAAGCTATTCCTTGGAGCATAGATTGGCTTACCTATCTTGCTTGTTTCACGATGCTTTACGCAGGTTTAATCGCGTGTTTACAAAATAATTTAAAAAAAATCTTAGCATATTCTACCATTAGTCAATTAAGTTATATGATATTGCTTCTTAGTTTTACAAGTTTATCAACATTTAATGTGTCTTTTTTACAGATGCTATCTCATGCTGTTGCGAAAATTACTTTATTCTTTTCGGTAGGTGTTATTTATATTATTACTCATAAAATACATGTGGATGAAATTAGAGGGATGGTTAGGACCTTGCCTATTCCAACTATATTATTTATTTTGGCTTCTTTTTCCATTATTGGTCTTCCTCCAAGTGTTGGTTGGGTTATAAAATCTCTAATTTTTGATTCTATAGTATGTGATAAGTTTATAGGATCTTTTGCAAAGACTTGTTTGCTGATTGGGTCTTTTATGTCATGCTATTATCTTTTAAGGCCGGCGTACCAAATGCTTTGCCCTCCTGAAAATAAGATTCATGCTTTTTGCTATCATGGAAGGGCTTTATCAGTGATTACCGCTATAACTTTCTCTTTATCCGTTTTGTTATTCTTTTATCTAGATGATATTATTAAGATAATTTCGATAGATTTTAAATAGCATTAAGAATTCTCTTTACATCAAGCTTATAATTCCTTATAACTTTCTATTCAAGCTTGCCTCTGTGGCGGAATGGTAGACGCGACAGACTCAAAATCTGTTGTCCGCAAGGTCATGCCAGTTCGAGTCTGGCCAGAGGTACCATGAATTTGTGCTTGTATATTATTTTTCTTCTGCACCCGTAGCTCAACTGGATAGAGTACATGACTACGGATCATGAGGTTTGGGGTTCGAATCCCTACGGGTGCGCCATCTTTTTAATTTATATGGATTTCTGTTAACTATAATTAAAATTATAGCTTGCTAATATACTGAAATATCGCTACAATCCGCGCGATATTAATAATAATTAACAAGGAACCAGGAAAAGATGACAGCACAACATATATTAGAGAGTGTTACAAATTCTACTTATAATATTACTTCATATTCTATAAATTTTGCTTATAAGCAAGCTTTGGGGTTAGAGCATGCTGTTAACTATATTGCGTTTGTTGGAGATCAGTTTCTTCAAGCGAATTTAGATCCTAAAATTGACTATGTCATAGGGCAAATTCCAGACTATAAAAAAGTTGTTACTTATGTTCCTGCTCAAAAAGTTATAGATAACTCAGTAAAATTTTCCCTTAGTCGTATTTCAAACCACAAAGAAGCTATTACTGGTATATTAACTCAGGCAACTGTTGATACTTTTGCAGGAAGGTTTAAGCTCGTATTTGGAGATAATCCTACAGCTTCTGCGGTTATTAGGGATGCTTTTAAAATTACTACAATTCATGCAAGTATTTCTGGAAATAATACTATAGGCTATACTGGAACTAAGTATAGTGAAGGAACTTTGTGGGGAGCGTATAGTAAAGTAGGTTGTAAAGCCTTTATGTTAACGTCATATTATGTTTATGACTCATATTTGGCAACATCCTCTTCAGGAAAAGAAGGATTTGCCTTAGCTGCTAGAGGATCAAATTATGTATGTGAAATTCCGGCTAGGTATTTCAACATAGATAATAGAAATAAACAGATATTTGAAGGGCAAAATAAGGATTTACCGAAGCAGAGTTTCTCTGAATATACTCAAGAGAACTTCAATTGGTTGCAGGTTGGGCAAGCTTCGGTGGAAGGGGTGATAAAAACTGCTTCTTCTGATAACATTGGAGAGGTTTCTAAAAAAATTGGTTATTCTCAATATATAAGAGAAGGAGTTGCTTTTACTGATAATATGATTTCTTCGGTCAGTTTTGGTCAATTTTCTATTCCCTTTACAGCAAAAGATGATGTGTATAGTAAATGTGGTAAGTTACTATTCATGACAGCTACTGAAGTAGTTTCTACTTACTCTGCCACTCAGAAAGCTCTTCCTGCAAATGCTCATTTGCAGAGAACATTTCTTTTTACTGTTAAGTTTATTATGCATTTGCCAAAGCTTCTTGTAAATATGGCTTCAATTGTGGGGGTGGAATTTACAGGGAATGTAGTAAATAATCTTATTGTTTCATATGGTGTGGGGACTCCAACAAGAGTTAGTCAAGATGCTTCAGGTTTAGCTATTAAAAATGCTCCTAAAGCTATAGATACTATTAAAGAGGTATATGATTCTTATATAAATGCCACTCCGTTGTCTGGTGAGGAATCTTTTGTTTCTAATAGTAACGAAGAACTTTAAGTTATTAGATATTTAGAGTAGTAAAAACTAGACATTAAGTAAAAAATAATGTACAACCTGTAGGTCAATTATAAATATATTATTTGGAAGAGAATGAGTAAGGATCTAAAGAATCTATTAATTTGTATATTATTATCAACGCTTATTTTAATTGCTTGGCAATATTTCTATGAATATCCACGTAGGGCTGCAATAGAGCTTCATCAGGAGAAAATAGTTAAAGCTAAAATGGAATATCAGGAGCATCTTCTTGATAAATCAAAGCAAGCTTTTTCATCTGAGTCTAGTTTAACTGATGAAGCTATAGGTAAAATAACTATTGATAATGGTAGACTTAAGGGTTCTATTTCTTTAAGAGGTTTGCGCTTTGACGATTTGCAGCTTACAGACTATAAAGAAACTATAAATAACAATAGTCCATTAGTTCAGTTATTCTCTAATCAGGCTTATTTTGCAGAATTTGGTTGGATAGATAGTCAGAATTCAAAATTAACTGTACCTGATAAAAATAGTGTTTGGCAATGTGATAATGCATTATTAACTGCAGAGCAACCTGTGAGATGTCATTGGAAGAATAGTAAGTCAGTTGATTATTTTATTACCATTTCTCTGGATAAAAATTATTTATTTACCATTAAGCAAATGGTAGCAAATAATAGTTCTAATACAATTAGATTATCTAATTATGGAAGAATTTATAAATCTGAAGCTGAGGCAAAACAATTTGCCATTTTGCACGAGGGAGTTATTGGTGTTTTTGCTAAAGTATTAAAAGAGTCTACTTATGAAGACTTAAGTAAGGTTCGTGAAGAGAGTTTTGAAAATACGCCTGGGAGCTGGGCCGGGGTAACCCAAAAATATTGGTTGTCAGCTTTAAAGCCAGACCCGAGTATAGTCTCAAAAACTAACTTCATAGCTAGCTCATCTAGCAATAATTTAAATGATAATTATAACGTGAATTATATCTCCCATGATTTTAGTTTAAGTCCAGGGAATATGGCTAGTAGTGAAAATCATTTATTTGCTGGAGCTAAAGAAGAGAAAATTCTGGATCAATATGAAAAAGATAATAATTTTGTGCTATTTGATCGTGCTATAGATTTTGGTGTTTTTTACTTTATTACTAAACCATTATTTTTAGTGATTAGCTATCTATATTTGATATTTGGAAATTTTGGTTTAGCGATTATTGGTGTTACCTTCTGTTTAAAATTATTGCTATATCCTTTAGCAAGTAAATCTTTTAGATCCATGGCTAGAATGAAGCAGCTTCAGCCTAAAATTGATGCTATTAAGAAACAGCATGGTGATGATAAGATGAAGTTTAACCAAGAGATGATGGCTTTATACAAAAGAGAAAAAGTTAATCCTGCTTCTGGTTGCTTGCCATTGTTAATTCAAATTCCATTATTCTTCTCTTTGTATAAGGTTATCTTTATTTCTATAGAAATGCGCCATGCTCCATTTTATGGCTGGATAAAAGATTTATCAGCTCAAGATCCTACTTCAATATGGAATTTGTTTGGTATTTTGCCATGGTCTTCTTTTGGATTTTTAGATATTGGATTATGGCCTTTTATTATGGGGGTTACCATGTTCATTCAGCAGAGCTTGAGTCCTAAGCCTGCTGATCCCGTTCAAGCTGGGGTAATGAAATTCATGCCATTGGTATTAATGGTGATGTTGTATTCTCTGCCTTCTGGTTTGATGATATATTGGTCTTTCTCTAATATACTATCTATTATACAGCAATATTTAATTAATAAGCAGAACGGTAAGAAGGCTTAATTTATATTCTAATTTAATTCTTGCAAAGTTAGCTGTAATTTAGTTAAATGTTCTTCTTTAGGATTATATTATTACGAGTTAAAAAATGCATAAATATCGTACTCATACTTGTGGAGAATTAAACTCTTCTCATATTGGTTTAGAAGTAAAATTATCAGGTTGGGTTCATCGCCGTCGTGACCATGGAGGACTAGCTTTTATTGATCTTAGGGATCATTACGGTTTAACACAATGTGTGATAGATAGTAATGAGAAACTTACAAATCAAATAGCTCATTTGCATTATGAGTCAGTGGTTACCATTACTGGGGAAGTTGTAGCAAGAGCGGAAGAGGCAAGAAATGAGCATCTGTCTACTGGTGATATCGAAGTTAGAATTCAAACATTCCACTTAGAATCTGATGCAGATATGTTGCCGATTCAGGTAAATACAGATAAAGATTTTCCAGAAGAAACTCGTTTAAAATATCGTTTTTTAGATCTGCGTAAAGAAAAACTACATAATAATATAGTTTTAAGATCTAAAGTTATATCTGCTATTAGAGAGAAGATGTCAGCGCAAGGATTTATGGAGTTTCAAACCCCTATTTTAACGGCAACTTCTCCTGAAGGAGCTAGAGACTTTTTAGTTCCTAGTAGAATGAATCCAGGGAAATTTTATGCTTTGCCACAGGCTCCTCAACAATTCAAGCAGTTATTAATGACTTCTGGTTTTGATCGTTATTTCCAAATTGCGCCATGTTTTCGTGATGAAGATGCTAGGGCTGATCGTTCACCAGGTGAATTTTATCAATTAGATGTTGAAATGTCTTTTGTAACTCAAGAAGATGTATTCGCTGCTATTGAGCCGGTTATGCGTTCTATCTTTACAGAGTTTTCAAATAAAAAGGTAACTGATTCTCCGTTTCCCCATATTACTCATCATGATGCCATGTTAAAATATGGTAGTGATAAGCCGGATTTAAGAAATCCTCTAATTATTTCTGAAGTCACAGAAATTTTCCGTGATTCTAAATTCTCTATATTTCGTGAGAATATTAAGAAAGGTGCTATAGTAAGGGCGATTCCAGCTCCAAATACTGCTGAACTTCCTCGTAGTTTCTTTGATAAGATGATAGCTTTTGCTCAAGAGCATGGAGCAGCAGGATTAGGATATATTACTTTTACTAAAGATGGAGTTGCCAAGGGGCCTATAGCAAAGTTTTTAGATGAAGCTCAGCTAGAAACTTTAAAGAAGGTCGCAGGAATCGGTGATGGTGATTCAGTGTTTTTCTCTTCTGATATAGAAAAGAAGGCTGTGCAGCTTGCAGGACAAGTGAGAGTAAAACTAGGAGAGGAATTAGACTTAATAGATCATAATAGATTTGAATTCTGTTGGATTGTGGATTTCCCATTTTATGAATGGAATGAAGAAGAAGATAAGTTAGATTTTGGTCATAATCCCTTCTCTATGCCTCAAGGTGGATTAGAAGCATTAGCCAATGCTGCAACAAAAGAAGAATTGATGCTTATCAAGGCATTCCAATATGATATTGTTTGTAATGGTGTTGAGCTTTCTAGTGGTGCCATTCGTAACCATAAACCAGAAATAATGTATAAAGCTTTTGGAAAATTAGGTTATAGTAAAGAATTTGTCGATGATAAGTTTCGTAGTTTAATTACCGCATTTAAATATGGTGCTCCTCCACATGGTGGAATTGCTCCTGGAGTTGATAGAATAGTTATGTTATTAGCTGATGAGAAGAATATTCGTGAAGTTATATCTTTCCCAATGAATCAACAAGGACATGATTTATTAATGAATGCTCCGGCAGAAGTGGACGATAAGCAGCTAAGAGAGCTTAACTTGCAATTTAGAAAAAAGAAGTAATAATTTTTCTCAATTATGCATATTTATATTGACCGAGAATCAAAATAATGTATAAATAATTATGTCTTGTTAGACAAATATGGGGATGTAGCTCAGTTGGTAGAGCGCTTGCCTTGCACGCATGTTGTCAGCGGTTCGATTCCGCTCATCTCCACCATATTATAATAGTCTCTGTCTTTAAGTTCCGTATCTAGGTTATTTGCTTTTATCAAATCATTCTTAAATAAATCTTTTTGTCCAAGATTATGAAATGTAATAGCCCGGTTGAGATAAAGTTTTGCAGCTTCTTTATGATATTCAAGATGGTTATGGCGAATTTTAGAAATTATAGTTTCTAAGATTTCGCTTCTAGGATTTTGTTGGTATTTCAAATAATCATCCCAATAGCTGTTTTTACTCGTAGCATTTCCTTTTTCATCTGTAGCAAAATATAAATAATCAGAAAAATTATCATATTGTCTTTTATAATTACTATAAGATTCTTTTTTATTAAGTAATGCAATGGCTTGTTCGTTTACATGATCCTGGAAGATAGCAAGTTCTAATTGTTTATTAGCTTCAGATATTTTGTTCTCTTTTATAAAATGAATAGCTAATTGTAAATTAAAATAAGATTGTTCAAAGTGAAAATAACTATGGAATTTTTCTATCTTTTCGGTAGCTAGGATTAATAGAGATAATCGCTCATCAAGGTCTTTGCTTAAGGTGGCTTTTTTGTTTAAAAAATCGATATTATTATATGGATCCTTAAAATAAAAATTTTCTAGATATAAGATTTTATTAATTTTAATTATGTTCATTGATTAGACTCCATAATCTTTTTTATTACCTTCATATTATATTGAATTGAGAATAATTTACAGATAAAGTATTTTAAATAAAATTATGAAACTAAATTGATGCTTGATTTTATAGTAAGAATTTTTCTTGAGTTTAGTCATGAGACAATAATTATTCCAATGATAGTTATTGGATTTATTTGGTTTAATCGTAATATTTTTTATCATGCAACATGCTTAGTTTTACTAAGTATGTTACTGAGCTTTGCTTTAAAAGTTAGCTTCCAAAAAACTTCTCCTTATGGGTTTTCTTTCCCGAGCGGACATATGCAGGCATCAGTGATTTTATATGGTTGGTTGGCTTATAACTTTAAGAGTTATTTTTTGAGAAGTGTAATAATTTTCTTACTAGTTGGAATAGGATGGAGTTTAATATATTCAGGATTTCATGATCATTATGATGTATTAGGTGCTGTGTTGTTTGCAATTATTATCTTGAGTGTATATTATTTTACCATGCAAAAGATTCAGCGTAGTATATTATACTTAAGTATTGGGTTAGCAAGTTTCTTGATGTTATATATATATTTAGTGTTTAATCAAATATTACCACATTTATGGTTAGCATATTATGCTTTAATTGGATTTATGATATCCTTTAGAATGTTTGATCAAAACACTCAATCTAATAAAGTTATAGTTACTATGTTATGTTTTCTAATCATTGTTACTATTAAAATAGCTTTCCGATTGCAAATTTTATCTAGTTTACCAATATATTTATCTCAGTTACAATGGCTATTGATAGGTTTCAGTATTCCCTTTAGTAATACAATAGCTAATATTTTTAAAAGGACACAAAATGCTAGTTGATTCACATTGTCACTTAGATTATGACGTATTTCATGAAGATTTTGAAGGAGTCTTGAATAGAGCAAAAGAAAATAATGTTACTTTAATGCAGACCATTTCAACAAAAGTTAGTGAGTTTTATAAAATAAAAACTTTGATAGAAAAATACCCACAAATTTATGCTTCCATTGGTATTCATCCACATGAGGTAGATACTCATTCAGAAACTACAGTACAAGACTTATTAGAATATACAAAACATCCTAAAGTTATTGGTATTGGTGAAACAGGCTTAGATTTATATTATGAACATAGTGCGATTGCAAAACAAAAAGATTATTTTAATAGACATATAGAAGCATCTCACTTAAGTGGTTTGCCTTTAATTATTCATACTCGTGATGCGGATGACTTAACTATTGAAATGCTAAAAGAGCATCAAGATAAGTTTACTGGATTGATTCATTGCTTTAGTTCGGATAATTTAAGCTTTGCTAAGAAATGTTTGGATATGGGATTATATATTTCTATATCTGGAATAGTAACTTTTAAAAAGGCAATAGCTTTAAAAGATATAGTAAGATTTGTTCCCTTAGATAGATTAATGGTGGAAACAGATGCTCCTTATCTTGCACCAGAGCCATATAGAGGAAAAACTAATGAGCCATCTTTTGTAAAAAGAGTTGCTCAAACTATAGCGGAGTTAAAACAAATAGATTATAGAACAGTAGAAAAACAAACTACTGATAATTTTTTCAATTTATTTAGTAAAGCGAAATGAGAGTTATCGCAGGTAAGCATAGAGGTCGTCCACTTCTTTCTCCTAGTGATAAGGGGATTCGTCCTACATCTTCTAAGATGCGTAGTTCTTTGTTTGATATTTTATCAAGCGGTAGATTCTTAAATGAAGATGGTAATAGTGTTGTTGAAGGAGCGAAAGTTGTTGATTTGTGTTGTGGAACGGGAGCATTAGGAATTGAAGCTCTCTCTAGGGGAGCGTCAATGGTAACATTCATTGATGGCAGTGCAGAGCACCTAAAGCTAGCATGGTCTAATATTTGTTATTTAAAAGAAGAAGATAAGTCTACTCTGATTAGAATTAAGGCTGAAAACCTTCCTAAAGCTAAGGATAAGTTTAATTTAGTATTTATTGATCCTCCATATTTTAAGAAGATAGCTGATAAAGCGCTTATCTCTCTTATAAATAGAGATTGGTTGGAAAAGGGAGCTATTATGGTGGTGGAGCAGGCTAGGATTGAAGACTTATCTTTCTCTTCTGAATTTTATAAAGAGCTTGATGTGAGAGTGTATGGAAATTCAAAGTTTACTATATTAGAAAGTTTGTAAATATATTTTAGGTTTTCTTTTTTCTTAAATTATTCCAATACTCTAGCCTCTTGTTAAGATCTTTTTCAAATCCTCTTTGAGTAGGATTATAATACTTTTTTCTTCCTATTTTTTCTGGGAAATAGTTTTGTCCTGAGAAGCATTCTTCGGTATCGTGATCGTAAATATAACCCGCTCCATAGCCCTGTTCTTTCATTAATTTAGTTGGAGCATTTAAAATATGATATGGAGGCATTAAAGAGCCATATTTTTTCACATCTTCAATAACTTGTTTATGTGCCAGGTAAATGGCATTTGATTTAGGAGCAGTGGCTAAATATAGGGCAGCTTGAATGATAGCTAAATCTCCTTCAGGTGAGCCTAAGAAGTCATATGCTTCTTTGGCAGATAATACTTGGGTTAATGCATTTGGATCTGCTAGGCCTATATCTTCAGAGGCAATTCTCACTAAACGTCTAAGTATGTAATGAGGGTTTTCTCCAGATTCTAGCATTCTAGTTATCCAGTATAGACTGGCGTCGCTATCAGATCCTCGTATAGCTTTATGTAAAGCACTTATGATATTATAATGCTGATCCCTTGATTTATCATAAGATATTGTTTTCATTTGCAATATTGAAGCTAAATCTAATGGAGTTTCACTGTTATGTTCAATATTGAATAATCCTTCGCAGATATTTAGTAAGTAACGCCCATCTCCATCAACTAATTCATAAAGTTGATCACGATCTTTTTCTTTTAAAGGAAGTTTTTTTTGAGAAAGTAATTCAGCTCTGTTGGCTATTTCTATTAAAGACTTTTTGTTAAGGGGTTTTAGGTTTAGTACTATGCACCTAGATAATAATGCATTATTTAATTCAAAAGAAGGATTTTCAGTTGTGGCTCCTATTAAGGTTATGGTTCCATCTTCTAAAAATGGAAGAAATATATCTTGCTGACTTTTATTAAAGTGATGTATTTCATCCACTATCAATAGAGTATTAATACCTTTCTCTTTTCTGTTTTTGGCATTATTAAATATTTGTTTTATATCGCTAGTAGCATTTATCACGGCAGATATTGATTCAGTGTGGTACTTGCATTGTTGGGCTATGATTCGAGCAATAGTAGTTTTTCCAGTTCCCGGAGGCCCCCAAAGGATTATATTCTGAACATTGGAAGTATTTATCATTTGTTTGATTTGTGAGTTATCAGTGAATAAATGATCTTGGCCAAATACATTGTCAATAGAAGTTGGTCGTATATTATCTGCCAGTGGGGTTGATTTGTTATTTGTTTTGAACAGTGAAGACATAATATTATCTATAGGATAAGAAATTTGTTGTAATATTAAAAAATATTACAAATTTTTGTTAAATGACTATCAAAAGCTGGATCTTGTTGGTTGATGCCTTCTTCAACTGGAGGAGTATATGCTTCATCATATGATGGTGATTCATTGTCTTTATAAGATTGATCATCATATCTATTTGATGAATATCTAATAGATATAGGTTGTTTTAGTATTCCAGATAAAATATTTATATTAAATATTGTCATCATTTTACCTCTATTATTTTAGAAAAATATTTTTATGGCCAGTCCTATAAATTTACTGAAAGAAGCTAAAATAATAAATTGAACAAGATTTAGGCGTAAAACACCAGCAGCTACCGTAAACAAAGCTCCCCAGAAGGGAATAGTTGAAAGTAATAAAATCCACTTGCCCTTATTTTTAAAGAATTTCTCTGCTTTTTTTAGACTATCTACTCTATCTGAGAATTTTTCTAGAGTTTCTAATCTACGTAAGAATAGACCAATGACCCAGTTTACTATTAAACCTATAACACTGCTTATAAAGCTTGTAATAAATATTATATAGGGGTTATATGTTCCAAGCATTGTCATGACATCAATTGCGTAAGGTAATCTTGGTACAAGAATTAGTGATGTTAAAAAACAGTCATTAAAAAGAAGAACATATGCTTGAAAATTATCCATCAGTTTTTTTTACCTTTAATAAAAAGCTTAAATCTAAAATTTTTAAACAATAACTACTAACAAAATAGACGATCATTCCTAAGGTAATTTCTCCAATAAATAATAACCAAATATAATTATGTGTAGCAGAATTGAGTATAAAATGTTCAAATAAAATTAAAGTAAAAATCATTAGAGTGCAAGAGAAGATTATCTTAATAGTTTGGGAGGGTAGCTTTTTGTCAATTAAAAACATATTGCGTTTGCGTTGGAAATAATAGAGAAGTGCAACATTTATCCAGGCAGAAGAACTAGTTGCAATAGCAATTCCAAGATAAGAAAGAAAAGGAATTAGGGTTAAGGCTAGAATGATATTGAGTATGATACATACAAAAGAAAATTTTACTGGTGTTGAGGTGTCATATTGAGCAAAATAACGAGGAGTAAAAATCTTGATCATTACAAAAGCTGGTAGTCCTAGGGCTAGGGCACTTAAGGTTCTTGCTACCTTATAGCTGCCTTCTGGAGTAAAATTTCCTCTTTCAAAAAGAAAACTAACTAATGTATCACTAATTAGAGCCAGCGCAAAGGAGCAAGGAAGAGTAAAAAACAAGGCGACTTCAAGAGCTTTGTTTTGAGTATTTGTTGCTGCTTTTTGATTTTTCTCTCTCACTTGTTTAGATAAAGTAGGAAGTAGTACAGTGCTCAGGGCCGTGCCAATAATAGCTAGAGGAAATTGATTTAACCTTTCAGCATAATAT
>JAOARE010000022.1 GCA_025210695.1 Rickettsiales bacterium | reverse complement strand
GTATAGTAGATTCTGAAGATCTACCACTAAACATAAGCCGTGAAACATTACAGCATAATCATTCTTTAGAAAAAATTCGTAAAGGAATCACTAAGAAAACAATTAGTGAATTAAAAACAAAAATGGATAATGACCGGGAGTCATATATTTCTTTCTGGAATAATTTTGGCGCAGTGTTGAAAGAGGGGTTATGTGAAGGAATAGCTTTAGAAGAAAAAGAGAGATTATTAGAAACATGTTTATTTAGAAGTGCGCTACATGATAAGTTTATTAGCATTAATGAATATATAGCTAACATGAAAGAGGGGCAAGAAAGTATTTTCTATTTAAGTGGTGATTCTGTTGAAAAAGCTAAAACCAGTCCTCAATTAGAAGGATTCTTAAAACATGATATAGATGTGTTATTATTTACAGATACAGTGGATGATTTCTGGGTTAGTGTAATGCATAGCTTCAAAGAGAAAGAAATTAAATCTGTTACCAGAAGCGGAATAGAATTGGATAAAATTCTAAAGAAAGAGACAGAAGAGGAAGTTAAGCTTGAAGAATCTGATCAAGAATTAATAGACTATTTTAAAAAGACCTTAGGCTCTGTAATTAAAGACGCTAAAATTTCTGGTAAATTAATTGATAGTCCAGTATGTTTAACTGTGGCAGAAGGTGCTATGGATATTAGAATGGAGCGTTATTTGAAGGATCAAAAACAGCTTAATTCTAGCTTTGCAAAGATTTTAGAGATTAACCCTAATCATCCAATTGTTAAAAGAATTCACCAAGAAATGAAGAAGGAAGATCATTCCTTAGCAGATGAATTAGCATTTGCATTATTTGATCAAGCCTGCATAATTGAAGGTGAACCTATTGCAGATATGAGTGCTTTTGCAAAAAGGATGAATAGTTTGTTAGGAAAAATTTAAGGAAATATAAACATGACTTATGTTGTTACAGAAAGCTGCATTAAATGCAAATATACTGACTGTGTAGATGTTTGCCCCGTAGATTGCTTCTATGAAGGGGAAAATATGTTAGTTATTAATCCTGATGAATGTATTGATTGCGGTGTCTGTGAGCCTGAATGCCCAATAGAGGCCATAAAGCCTGAAGAAGAAGGCAACATAGAATGGGTGGAGATAAACCGTGAATATTCAGCCAAATGGCCAAATATTACAGCAAGTAAAAAACCTCTGCCCGAGGCTGATAAATATAAAGATATCTCTGATAAAAAAGATTTGCTTAGTGTAAGACCTGGTATAGATTAAGCAAATTTTTTATGCATTGCTATATTAGTATCTCTGTATTAGCTAAGGGAGTTGCTAACAACATCAAAAATAGCAAAAAGCAATTAATAATCTAAAGTATATTATCACCAACATCCTTAACGTCTTTGCCGCCTAATATATCTTTAATCTGGCGGTTAAGTCTATCTTGAATAAATTTTGAAGATTCTTTCTCTAAAGCATCATTAGTTTTTTCTATTGCTTCTAAATCATCATACTCAATTAAATCTCTAAGTTTTAGAATGATCTTTTTTAAGTTTTCTTTTTCTTGCAGAGACAGTAAATCTCCATCATCATTAATTGCTTTAGTTACATTAGAAATATTATCTTTAGAGTTAAGTTTTACTTCAGCTAATTGTTTTGCTTGAATATCTTCACCTGCATGAATATATGATGCTTCAATCATTTTTTCCACTTCTTCTTCAGATAAACCATAGCTTGGCATAACTTTAACTTCTTGTTTTACACCACTTATTTCTTCTATTGCTGAAATGGTTAAAAGTCCATCTACATCCAAATTAAAGGTAACTGCAACTCTTGCAAGTGAAGCTTTCATTGGAGGAATTCCTTTTAGTTCAAATTTTGCTAAAGATCGGCAATCTGCTACCATTTCTCTTTCACCTTGAACTATGTGAAAAATAATACCTGTTTGTCCATCTTGATAAGTGGTGAATTGTTTGCTAACGCTTAATGGCAGAGGAGAGTTCTTAGCAATTACTCTCTCATTCATTCCCCCCATAACTTCTAAGCCAATAGACAAAGAAGTAACGTCTATTAGAAGATTATCTGAACCGTAAATTAATCCATTTGCCTGAATTGCAGCTCCAAATGATACCGCCAAATCTGGATCAATTGTATCAAGTGGTTTTTTTATATCTTCAGCAATCATTTGTTTAAGCAATGGAATACGAGTTGATCCACCAACTAAAACAATTTCCTTTATATCTTTAGAATCAATACCACTTTGTTTAATAGTTTCTTTACATATCTTAAGGGTTTTTTCTATGAAAGGTTTGGCTATAGAATTGAATTCATCTTGAGATAAATTATATCCTTCGTAGTTTAAATTTTCTTTTACTCCTTTAGCAATATGATGTAAATCTTCATTTAAGTTTAAATATTCCATTATTTTATGGTCAATATCGTCACCACCTAAATTTCCATTTCCACCAGTTGCCAGAACCTGAAATATTCCTTTTTCCATTCTAAGAATGGAAACATCAAATGTTCCACCACCAAAATCATAGATAAGATAGATTCCTTCCGCCTTATGATCTAATCCATATGACATAGCAGCGGCTGTTGGTTCATTGATTAAGCGCATAACTTCTAAACCAGCAAGTTTAGCTGCCAGTTTGGTATCATTTCTAGCTGCATCGTCAAAATGTGCAGGCACTGTGATTACAGCTTTAGTAACAGTTTCCCCCAATATATCTTCAGCTTGTTTTTTTAATTTAGCTAAAATCTTGCTTGAAATTTCCACTGGAGTAAAAGATTCAACCTTCTCATTACTTCCCATCAAACGCTTTATAGACCTAATTCCTTGATGAATAGAAGGATGAATAGGGCCTAAAGCTTTAGCTTCCCCTGCTAAAACGCAAGAAACCACAGAATTAGTAGTGCCCAGATCAATCCCTATAGCATATTGATTTAAATCTTGCTTTTGTTTTTCTTCTGGTTCAGAAATCTGCAGTAAAGTCATAAGATCCTTTTATTGATAAAAATAATTGGCCAAGATTATAGTATAGTTATAATATAGGTTCAAGAGTATAAGACTATATATAATATTAAGGAAGGATAAAAATGGTTGATAATATAAACAAAATGCCTAAAGAGCTATATCATAAATATATTGATTTAAATAGATTTTACCAATTATTGCACCTACTAGTTGATTTTTCAGCGGCTGTTTTATTCTTAATTGGCAGCGTGTTATTTTTATATCCTAATTTAATTGAGCCAGGAACATGGATGTTTATAATTGGTAGTTTGTTTTTTTCAATGAAACCTACTATAAAACTATGTAAATTTTTTCATTTGCGTAGATTACTTAAAAAAACAAAGTCTGGTCTTGAATATTTATTTAAATTAGATTCTCTATAAGTTATTTACGATAATTCTTAAAAATCTCCGTTATTACGAGGAACTTTAAATTTTCCCCGTCATTACGAGGAACTTTAATTTTCCCCCGTCATTACGAGGAGCGCTAGCGACGAAGAAATCCATAAAAAGCAACACGGGGTGAGATAGATAAAATAATCAATTGAAAACCTCCAGACAAATCATTTCTTATATAAATCTGGGCGACGATTCTTAGTATTCTCTCTAGCATTCTCTAGGCGCCATTTAGTGATATTCTCATGATGGCCGGAAAGTAAAACTTCAGGAACCTTCATTCCTTGCCAAACAGACGGCCTGGTATATTGATCATATTCCAATAAATTTTCATCTTCGCCTATAGAAAAGCTTTCCTCACTATTAACTTCCTCATTATCTATAACCCCAGGAATTAGTCTTATACAGCTATCAATAACTGTTAAAGCTGCCATTTCTCCACCAGATAAAATATAATCTCCAATGCTATATTCTTCAAAGTTATATTTTTTAAAAACTCTTTGATCAATCCCTTCATATCTGCCGCATAACATTATAATATCTTCAATAGATACTAATTTTTTAGCAGATTCTTGGGTGAATTTTTCTCCTCTAGGACTAAAATATATAAGTTTTGCATTAGGAGTTTTTTCAAGTGCTGCATCAATAGCGCCAGATATAACATCAGGCTTCATTAGCATTCCAGCTCCACCACCAAAAATTTTATCATCAACAGACTGATGCTTATCCAGTGCATAATCGCGTATATTATATAAATCTAAGGTGAATAGTTTGTTTTCCAATGCCTTTCCAGCAATTGAATGAGCCAGGGGTCCTGGGAACATTTCTGGAAATATTGTTAATAAACTCACATGCCAATGTTTCATTTAAAAAAAGCTCTTTAGTGAATTTTTAAGAGTGGCCTTGCTATGTATATGAACACTAATTATAAGACCAAAGCCAATTAAAACAGTCATCATATTTGTTCCTCCATAGGAAAGGAGGGGAAGGGGTATTCCAACCGCTGGAACCAATCCCATCACCATGGCAACATTAATTATAACGTGTAAAGAAATCATCGAAGTTATTCCTATAGCCAAAACTCTAGAAAACTGGGCCCTAGCATTAAACGCTATTACATAGCTATACATCACAAGTATAACAAATGCTAGTAAAACCAGTCCTCCTCCTAAAAACCCCCATTCTTCACATATTGCAGTAAAAATAAAATCCGTTTGATGTTCTGGAAGAAATTTTAGCTGGCTTTGGCTTCCCTTCATAAATCCTTTTCCAAAAAAACCTCCAGCTCCCATAGCAATTTTAGACTGAATTATATTATACCCAGTTCCTAAGGGATCTTTTTCAGGATCAAGAAAGTTAAGGATACGATTCTTTTGGTAGTCATATAAAAATTGCCATAATATGGGTAAGGCTAAGCTTACAGAGGCAATTCCAACAATAAACACCCATGCTTGCACTCCAGCAACAAAAAAAATGATTATCCCTATAGACAAAAGAATAATTCCAGTGCCAAGATCTGGCTGCTTGATAATTAATAATGCTGGCGCAATTAACATAATTGCTGGAATAAATAAATGTTTTAGCCTTATTTTTTGTTCTTCTAAATCATGAAAATAACGCGCCAAAGCAAACACAATACAAATCTTCATTAATTCAGATGGTTGTAATTTTATAAGACCAAGATCAATCCAGCGGGTGGCACCCATTGCAGTATATCCAAGTAAATACATTAATAGCAACAAACCTAAAGCACCGTAATAAAATAAATAGGCAGATTTATACCAAAACTTAATGCTAATTAACCCCACCACAATCATTACAGGTGCAAAAAGAGCAAAGTGAATCATTTGCCTTGATGCCCAAGGTGAGATGTTTCCTTGCGCGGCTGAATACATTAGAAGAAAACCAAAACATGATATTAGGGTTACCAATACTATAATAGTAACTGGCATTCTTTTTATCTTTTCTAATAAATTCTGGAGACTCTTTTTCATCTCTTAAGTATTGCCAAAGCATCAATCAATGTAAAGAGTTTTTTTAAAGGATAAAAATAAGGATTCAGCTAATATATATCCTATAAAAATAAATTACTGGACCTTCAGATTTCACTTTACGCTTATATACAAGGATGATGATATTTTTCTATAAAGCCGCCCTTCATCCTAAAAAAACTTGGCTCCTTGACTCACTTTCGTTACCCTCTTGGCCCCTTAACTC
>JAOARE010000021.1 GCA_025210695.1 Rickettsiales bacterium | reverse complement strand
GTGTATCACCAGCTGCTGTAGCCAATTTTACAGCGGGATAGCATGGCTCATTTATTTTCTAGGTTGGGTAAATGGCATGCTATTAGGGTTACATATTATATGTAATCCCTCTGGCTTAAGATTATTTTATTTTTTTGAGGATTAGTGCTATGTCCTCAGTTTTATTTTATCATGATTTGCTTTAAGTTCATATAATGATGATTAGTTAACTACATAAATATTCTTGATTTGTATAATAATCATTCATTCCATCTATAAGACCTTTCAAGAACATTATCGCTTCATTCTTTATTTTCTCTAAATCTAATATACTATATTCTCTACCACACTCAGCAAAGGATATTGTCCCATGAGCTAGTTCATTTCTTTTATTTTTAACATCCTCAAGTACAATTCCACCTCTACACCTTGTATCACATTGAAATTGTATACCATGCTCACTACAAATACGCCTAATATTTTCAGCATCTAGATTTCCACTAATATTCGTCGCTTTCCTATCTAATTCAATAACTTTTCCTGTAAGTATACTATTTATAATATCTAAAGCTTTATCTTTATATGAATTGTAATGAGCTTTTTTATCATACACTTGATTAAACTTATAAGAGAACCATATACTCTGTATTTCATCACTAACATCATTATAACTTAATCCTCTACTTTTGAATTCCTCATAAATCTCAATAATGCCTCCCAAAACTGAGGATTCAACCAAATTATAAATCATAAGTAACGCATTAGCCTTTAGTATCTTTAGAAAATCCTCATTATGAAACAAATACTGTTCTTCAAATGTATTCTGTGTATGATAAAGCTGTTTTAATGCTTCAAAATAAATATCAATTTCATCAATTCTATCACTAAAAACGCTATATACTATTCTCATAATACTATCCTTCCATCAATGTATCTCTAACATATTCTATTCTACCTGATACTCTTGTCTGAGAATTACTTGAATGAGTGGTCGTATGTTTTTTAAATTCTTGTGAATCAAGCCATTCCATTGATTTTGGTGTCAAGTTTGGATTCTCTCTTAAAGCTAATGCAACTCCCACAGATATTGCTTCAAATCTAACTCTTGGAGTTGACTTTGCATTCATAGTTTTTCTGAATCCATATGGAAAATGTTTATTTACAAATTCTAGCATATTATTAAATTCTTTTTTAAATTTTTCTTCATTAAAATTATCTTTATGTTGTTCTACGAATTCATCTAAAAAATCTTTTACACTATGATCAAATTTTTTATAGTTATTTAGGTAAGCAAAAAATCTTATAACCAATTCAGAATCTTCATATCTCTTTTTCATAGTTTTACTTATAGGGCATAACTCATTAAACAACTTATCTTCAGCACATTGTGATATAAAATCCATAAATGGACCTACATAACTACCTCTACGTATCTCGCTTGGAAGAGCTTTTGCTCCTCCAGTATTAATTCTATTAAAAATATCTTGCTTAGTTTCAATAGTTGTTTCTTCTCCTAACACAATTATTCTCATTGTTTTTTTCTTTAATTTTCTTTTAAAGAATTCAGGCAAGTTTTCAAACGTAAATCCATTAAGCGAATTTAATTTTTCTAAATTATTTAAGATTAAATCATTATCTAGAAATTCTTCAAGAGTACTTGTTCTTTGAGCACCATCTATAATCTCATATCTACCATCCTCATTATCTGAAAAAAACATAAAAGGAATTGGTAACCCTAACAGAACTGATTCAATAAATCTGTTCTTTTTACCATCATCCCAAATAAAATTTCTTTGATATTCAGGTATATAAAAATCTCCTTCTTTAAAATTATTTACTAGTACCTCAATTGGATAATCTTTTGTATCAAAACTTACTTCTTTTTGCATTTTTCTAATTTGCTCTTCTGCTCGGTCTCTCATATCCTCAGTAATTTTTTTGCTCATAGCTTTCCCTCCTCTTCAAAGATTTCTATATGTTTTAATATACTTTCTCCTATAGCTCTTCCTAACTCTACAGGTACTGCATTTCCAATATGAACACCTAGTTTCTTATTAGTCTGAGGATTGTTATCATCAAAAAATTGATATGTTTCTGGAAAAGATTGTAATAATGCTCCTTCTCTTAGAGAAATAGCTCTATTTTGATCAGGATGACCAAATCTTCCATTTCCATAACCATAAAATTGTGTTGTAATTGTTGGAGCTGGTTTATTCCATTCCATTCGTCCATATACAGCCCCATATCCTTTTCCAGTATCCTTTTTATGGCAGGATAACCGTAATTCTTCATCCCAATCCTTCCATGTTCCACCTGGTATTGACTGTTTAATTCTTTGCTTGTTCATCTCAGATAATTTACTTGACTTGTGCATAGGATCATTGATATGGCATTCTCCATCACTTATTGCCCACAAATCTTTAATTACATCTCGTACAGTTACAAAATTTTCTTTACATAACTCATAATCTTTCAGCTTAATTTCACCTAACTTTGAGGCTAACAAAACTAATCTATTTCTATTCTGAGGAACACCATAATGTGCACAATTAACTACTTTCCAATTTGTAAAATACCCTAAATCCATTAATTTATCAATAAAATCCTTAAAAACCTCTTTGGTTATTAGTTGAGGCACATTTTCCATAGAAATAATTTCTGGTCTAACTTTTTCAATTAAATCACCAAAATAGTATAGTAATCTCCACTTATTATCTTTTCTACCATCCTTAATATATCGTAATGAATATGTTGAAAATGGTTGACAAGGAGCACATCCCATCAATATCTTTATACTATTCTTTGGAAATAAATTTGTTATTTCATCAGCCTCTACTTCCTCAATTCCTTTATGGATAAATTTAGATATATTATTTTTTTCATATGCAAACTTACAGGTTGAATCAATATCAATTCCTGCAACTACATTTATTCCAGATTTTTGTATTCCATGAGTCAAACCACCCACTCCACAAAACAAATCAACTGCAAAAGGTTTCATGTTATTCACCTCATTAACATATTACTATAAAACAATAATTATAACATATTTTCAATAATAATTATATCGTTTAAAAGTTTTTTTTTCAATTGTTATATTGATATTTGTAGCATTTACTCTATTATTATAGAACAATTCCGCCTAACAAAAGCGGAATTGACCTAAATTTATTTATATAGAAACTCTCTAACTACAACTTCCTCAGCCACACTCCTAGCAATATTATAATACCCAACCCTATCCATAAATCCACAATCCTCTGCAATAGGATTCTTCTTAAGATACTGTTGCTCAATCAGCATAGCCATTTTATTAGCTTCATCATTTACTCTATGACAATGTTCCATCAACTCACCATTCACAAGCAATTCCCTATACATATAAGCCTTATATTCTTTAAGATACCTGAGTCTCATTCTCCCATACTTCCCAAGTGGCATTTCATCATACTTAACATCATTAGAAATCTGAATCTTAGGATATAATATCCCATCAATCTCTTCATACTCTAGTTCCACAGGCTTAAACTTACTCATCTGAAAGCACATCCATCATCATCCTAGCACCGATTTTGAATCCTTCTATGAAGGTTTCAACATAATAATAGGAG